>CAZHFA010000127.1:958-4630 GCA_964531865.1 uncultured Bdellovibrionales bacterium | reverse complement strand
AAAAATTTTGGGACATCCACTTTTTCGTTTCTTTCGATTAATGACAATATCGTAGGAGCTTATTTTTAGGTCGTGCTTTTGGCGATTTATCGCCAAAAGCACGACCTAAAAATTATTCGATACGATCGCAAGGATTAGCAAGCTTCCAGCATTGCCATTTTCCTTTTACGTTACAACGAAGAGTTGAAGGCTTTGTATAATGACCACAAGTTTGTCTTGATCTCCAATGTTGTCTTCCTACTCCTCCCCAAGGGTTAGCACTATTATCAGAACACCACATAGATTCTGTTTTTCCAGCATTTGAAACTATTTGACAAGTAGATGCTTTTGTATAGATTGGTAAAATTCCGGCACTAACACCACCGTATGCCTCTCCTTTTCCTTTCCACAAAAATCCGTTTCCCTTTCCACGCCACTCATCACACTGAACATCACCAGCTGATTCACTTGCAATCGAAAAAAAGTCAGAATCTTTTACAAGAAATAATTTTGCCATAGCGACAGATAAATCCTTCTTATTATCTAGGGCTTCAGGGCTTACAATATCAGACAACTTACCAATTCTTGTACAGTTACTATCAGCAATTGTACAACTAAAAAATCCATTTTTGTTCTTTAAATAAAAACCAGGACCATTTGGTAAATCTGCAGGGGTAATTTCAAAAGCATCATTTGATGACATAGCCAATCTTGGAAATAAAAAACGCGTAGTAGTAGGTTTTGCTCCGTCAGTAACAGAAAAAAGATTATCTAAAAAAACCACTGTAGTCTTGTTAGAGCCACCTTTTCTTGCAAATCCAACTTCTCTTATACCATCACCATTAATATCTAATGCAAAGATATTACCTTGAGTTGTTCCACCAAACTCTATATTTTTCATTGTATTACCATCACCGGCTCCATCTCTTGTGATAATATCAGTAACCCAATATTTTATTGTTTTTCTCCTTATTTTTTTAGTCAATTGCTTCTTGGCAATTATTTGAGTATAGCCAGCCCCCAAAACATCAGCACATATCATATACTTATACTCTTTTTTAGGAAGGTTAATTTCTGAAACAGAACTGTTATCCATTGTCCTATAAAATGCAGTCTTACCGCTTACATAAACGAGCTCTGTTTTTCCATCACCATTAAAATCACAATTTGTTAAAATTTTTGCTTTTTTTCCACCAAAATCAACTGCTGTTCCTACTGTTTTACTTCTCCACCTTATATTTTTTCCTTTTACTTTTACAAAAGCATAATCAGTATTTCCATCACCATTAAAATCTCCAGTAATAGTTTTTCCTTCATCCTCTTCACCAAAGAAATCAACAAAAAGCTCTTTCTCTGGACTATAAGCCACATTTAAATATGTCTCATTAGCTCCTTCTATAGAATGGGTGTAAAAGTATAACTGTGTATAATCACTATTATCAAATATTGGAGCAACACCCTCCTTTGGCATCGCAGAAGCATTACCAACCATAAAAATAGCCAGCAACGACGCTATTATAGATTTTTTCATAAAACATTCCTTAAAAATTAAAATTATAAAAAACACAACGCACTCTCCATGTAACGCAAGAGCCATGCACAAGATACTAAGATTATACAGAAGTGCTCTTAAACAGCAATAAAAATTTTTTTGATAATATTTAATAAACAAGTATATTCATAAATGTAATAAGACAGTATAAAAGTGTTTTAAAATAACCATTAAATAGGAGCATTAAATGAGTAAAGATTTATTTGGAAATGAAATTAAAGGGCAAACACCGTCTAGACGACAAAGTGGTTTAGCAGAAAACACCTTGCCGACATTCCAGCATGAACTAGAAGAAAAATTATTTTTCGCATTAAAAAAATTTGAACAATTAAGCAAAAGAACTGTGATAAGACCTAAAGAAGTTATACAACAACGCATTAAAGAAAATGATTTAAGAATGAAAGAATGCGAAACAAGAACTCAAAATTGTTCAAGCTTAGGAGATGAACTTCGAGAATGTATAGAAATAGCACAAAAAGCTTTCAGAGAAAATGAAAAACTAAAGTTAGAATTAAATATCAGAAATTTATTAAATGAAATCGGAGTTACTCCCAGAATCTCAGATGAAGAATATGCAAAGCGAGGAATCATTATAGAAGGAACATTGGATACGCTAATAAATACTACATCTAAAAGCTCATCTTCAAACTCAAGAGAAAAAAAATCAGACATAAACGATCCAGATGAAAAGCAAAAAGAAAAAAAAGAAAACAGAAAAGGCTTTGAAGATAGATTGGGACCAGTTATTGACTCTCTAAAAGAAAATTTCGAAATAAGTGAAAAAGACTTACATGTAAAAAGGGAACTACTAAGCACTGAATCAAGATATGAGCCCTATTATTTAATATCATTTAAATATAAAGAAAAAGACATACATGTTCTAGTGTGCAATCAATATGGAAATGGCATCTATGTAATATATGATAAGCCATTTATCTCTGGAAAAACAAAGGAAGAATTAAGAGAATATGGAGCTAAAAGAATTTATTTACAAGAAAATATCAATAAAATAAGCACAACCCCTAAAAAAACGACTATAAGAAACATAGGAAATGGACTACACGCAACAAACAGTGAAGAATTTAAAAGTTTTATAGAAAAAATAAAATATCATATAGAAAAAAAATTAAGAATGATATGTCCTATTTTAAATACAGATAATGATAAATCTTAAAAAATAATATAAAGTAGTCACTTTAAAAACACATATTTATAATAAAAATTTTTAGGAGAAAAAAAATGGCTCATAGTATGCAAAATATTTCAGCAAATGAAGCATTAGAAAAATTAAATTTAGGAAATGAACGTTTTAGAACAGAACAATTTAGGCATCCGCATCAAACAGAAAGTGATCGTTTATCTTTAACACAATCACAACATCCTTTTGTTGCAATATTAACATGTTCAGATTCGAGAATTGCTTCAAATATTATTTTTGATCAAGGGTTAGGAGATATCTTTGAAATAAGAAATGCTGGAAATGTATTAGACGATCATGTTATAGGAAGCATTGAATATGCTGTAGTACATTTAGGTGTAAAATTAGTAATCGTTATGGGACATGAGGACTGTGGAGCCGTTACAGCAACAGTAAATGGTGTAAATGAAACACCATATATAAATAGTCTTATAGACTCAATAAAACC
Organism: uncultured Bdellovibrionales bacterium; assembly: GCA_964531865.1. GTDB lineage: Bacteria > Bdellovibrionota_C > UBA2361 > UBA2361 > CAKMMH01 > CAZHFA01. The sequence goes on along the minus strand of CAZHFA010000127.1, from coordinate 1,453 downwards.
TGCTTTAGAACAATACGAAAGAGAGCAACAAGGGGAACCAAAACTTGAGCATGTAATAAAAAACAATGCTATTTTAAGTGCGATAAATGCGATAAAAGAAGATTCTTTGTTAAAAGATTACGTGGAAAACCACGGTCTAAAAATTATTCCTGCATATTATCATCTAGATTCTGGAAAAGTTGAGTTATTAAAATAAAAAAATATTTCTAAGAAAAAATATTTTTTTAGAATATGATTAGAGTGGAGTTGTGTGTTAATAAAAAATAAGAAAAGTGCATTGTATGATTTCCTACGTTCCTACCCCTTTACAGGTTCTTTAGTTTCTCCTGAAGGCAATCCTTCAGAAAAATTAACGCGCATTATACAGGAGTTTGGCATTGCATTTAATTGGACAACTTGGGAAGAGGTAAATTGTGTACTACAAAATGCGTTTATGAAAGGGACCGAAGGTTCTTTTAGATATCAACTTGCTCGAATATCACAAGATGATTTGAC
>CAZHFA010000127.1:0-948 GCA_964531865.1 uncultured Bdellovibrionales bacterium | reverse complement strand
TTGCATTTAATTGGACAACTTGGGAAGAGGTAAATTGTGTACTACAAAGAACTGAAGGTTCTTTTAGATATCAACTTGCTCGAATATCACAAGATGATTTGACAAAATCCCAAAATCAGGATTTTGATCAATGGTTGTGTCCTGTCCCCCCAAAATTAAAAAAGTATGATCATATTTTTTTGATGGGATCATTACTTGATATTGTGACTAAACGATTAAGTTACTTTATTACGTGTAATAAAGATATGAAAATCAAATATAATAACATTTGGTTTCTTGGAAGTGAAAGACCGCTAACAGATGAAGAAAAATCCGATTTAGAAGAGATAAAAAGATATGGCTCCATCTCTGAAAAATTAAAAACAGAAGCCGATATGGAACTTTCTTTAAGTACACATCTTTTGCAATTTTATGCTTGGAATGAAAAAATTTCCGTTAAAAATGCAAGAGAATTTGTAGAAAATTTTCAAAAAGGTATAAAATCTTTCTTTGTCACAGGAAAAGGAACAATTAAAAAGTTTGCAACGACAGAAGATACGGTCAATGCAACGGTAAAATTAGCTAAAGAACAAAATATCTCTTTTGATAAAAAAAAGATTTTAGTGCTTTCTAGTAACCCATTTATAGAATTTCAATGCTTAGCGGTATGGATTCCAATGTTAAAAATGGGCATAAAACCAGATACTATCGATGGATGTGGAAGGCTAGATCAATACAAAAACGGAAAATTTGGACAAAAGATAATCGGAAACAACTTAGCAAAAACTCTCTTTATGATTAAGCAACTTTATGAGATCTTATAAAATTCTGAAAATTTTTCATTTTTTGGAAGTAGCATAAAAAATTTTCTAGATAACATTACATAAAGTGAGAATCCCAGAAGTATATAAAAAGTGCGTGTCCATTTATTTTACTTTGATTCATATACCACGCTTGAAGGAATAATAT
>CAZHFA010000126.1:0-4654 GCA_964531865.1 uncultured Bdellovibrionales bacterium | reverse complement strand
TTAAGCCATAATCTCCAAAAGCAAGATCACAACCACGTGTTTCTACACCGTGTAAATGACTTACTTGCTTCATCTGTTTTCTATATCTTGGTTTCTTTGGTTGTAACATAATACTTATTCCGAAAAATCTATCAATAAAAAAATATCAATATACTATTAAACTATAGTTGCATTGCCTCAACAGGTGCAGACTCAGTTTTAGAATATCTCTCTCCTTTAAAGATCCATACCTTAATACCAATCACACCATAAGTAGTATTAGCTCTTGCTGTGGCATAATCAATTTCAGCTCTAAGCGTGTGAAGAGGAATACGACCATCTTTATACTGTTCCGTTCTCGCTATATCAATACCATTTAAACGACCACCAACAGCAATCTTTATTCCTTCTGCCCCCATTCTCATGGCTTTATTTACAGCATCTTTTGCAACTTTCCTATAATTGGCCCTTTTCTCTAATTGAGTAGCCACACTTTCTGCTACCAATTGTGCATTCATATCAGGCTTCCTTGCTTCTATAATATTCAAGACAACATCCCTTCCAACAATTTGCTTCAAATGCTTTCTAAGGTCTTCAATATCTTTACCTTTCTTACCAATAACAAGCCCCGGTTTTGCACTATGAATGTTGAGTTTTATTCTAGCCTCAGTTCTTTCAACTTCAACTTTAGCAATACCAGCAGTATACAATTTAGATTTAACATACTTTCTAACCTTCTCATCTTCGTCAACAAATTTTGCAATATTATCAACAGAAAACCATTTCGAAAGCCAAGTCTCAATAATACCAATACGCAATCCTTTTGGATTTACTTTTTGCCCCATGTATTTTTTCCTAAACAATTAAGATTAAACTTAAAAAAATAAGTCTAATCAAGCTAAAATAATTTACACAAAAACGAAGATTAAATCAAACCTTCGCAACAAATTTTTTTCATTTCTGAAAAAAAATCAAACTAAAAAATCACAATCTAATTAGTGCCCAATGAAATAGTAATGTGAGAAGACCTTTTTCTGATACGGGTAGCAATTCCTCTAGCTCTTGGCATAAACCTTTTTAAAGTTTTTCCCATATCTACATAAGCCTGTTCAACAACAAGATTATCAATATCTACATTACTATCATTCTTTGCATTAGATATAGCAGATTTCAAAACTGATGATGTTATACTTGCCGACTTCTTAGGCAAAAAAGCCAAAGTCTGCAAAGCATCACTTACATTCTTTCCTCTAATCATATCTGCAACTAATCTCAGTTTTCTAGGAGATATCCTAACCCCCCTAAGAGTAGCCGATGAAATTGAATTATTTAAATTACGTCTCATATACTTTCCACCCAATATAAATTACTTATTTTCCTTTACTCGTATGACCATTATAGGTTCGAGTTGGTGAAAATTCCCCTAATTTATGACCAACCATATTATCAGTCACAAATATAGGAAGAAACTTCTTTCCATTATAAACCGCAAAACTAAGACCTATCATTTCTGGTAAAATTGTAGATCTTCTAGACCAAGTTTTTATTGGTCCTTTATGCGTTCCTTCTTTTGCTCTATTAACCCATTTCATCAAATGATCATCAACGAATGGACCTTTTTTAAGAGATCTTGGCATTTTAAATTATCCTCCAAAAAATAACGCTACTTAGCCGAACGTCTTCTTACTATAAATTTATTTGTTCTTTTGTTTACTCTTGTCTTATATCCTTTAGTTGGTTTCCCCTTAGGAGTACAAGGATGTCTTCCCCCTGAAGATCTACCTTCACCACCACCCATTGGATGATCAACTGGGTTCTTAGCAACACCCCTTGTATGAGGTCTTGAGTTCAACCATCTTGAACGTCCAGCTTTTCCAAGATCTATATTTTTGTGCTCAGAATTACCAACTACACCGATAGTTGCATAACACTCGCCAAAAACTTTTCTAAGCTCACCTGAAGGCATCTTTATAAGACAATACAAACCTTCCTTTCCAACTAATTGAGCTGAAGTTCCAGCAGATCTTACAAGTTTTGCTCCCGCACCAACCTTCAATTCAATATTATGGATCTGTTGACCAACAGGAATATTTTTAAGCTTTAAACAGTTAGCTAATCTTACATCTGCCTTCTCACCACTAACAACTTGGTCTCCTACTTTTAAACCATTAGGAGCCAAAATATAAGCCTTATCGCCATCAGCATAATGTAACAATGCTATTCTCGCACTGCGATTTGGATCATACTCCAAGAAAGCGACCTTAGCAGGAACTTCATATTTTCTTCTTTTAAAATCAATAACCCTATAAAGTTTCTTATGGCCACCACCTTTATTTATGTTAGTAAAACGACCATAGCTATTCCTACCTGATGTATTTTTCTTAGAAGTAACTAAAGATCTCTCAGGTCTTTTAGCAGCCAACTCAGAAAAATCAGCAACAGAAAACTGTCTCCTAGATGGTGTTACTGGTTTAAATTTCTTTAATGTCATTTTAATACCTACTTAAATTATCTTACAAACAAAACGTTATCAAATTACAATCCTTCAACTATACTGTCTATCTTATTTCCCTCCTTAAGAGTTACGTAAGCTTTTTTATATGCTACAGTACGGCCAACTCCTTTCATTGTCTTCTTAGGTTTTCCCCTATAATTACAGGTTCTCACACTATCAACTTTTACATTAAAAAGCCTTTCTATAGCCTCTTTTACCTGTATTTTTGTTGATGTTGTTCCAACACAAAAAGTATATGTATTTCCATCTTTTCCCATATTAGTCGTTTTTTCTGTAAGTAAGGGAAACTTAATTACATCATAATCACTAATTTTAGGAGCTATTTCTTTAGCCATTTTTCTGTCCTCTTTCATTCATTATTACGCTTTTATTCTATCCTCTAACAATGCAACTGATTCCTTAGTGCAAATTAACACTTTATGTTTCAACAAATCATAAACGTTTACACCTTCAACAGGTAAAGTCAACATTTTTTGGATATTCGAAGATGCTCTTAAAAGATTTTCATTTTCACCTTTATCAATAATAGCAACTCCCTTCTTCTTTAGATCCACTTTCTCAACTTTTAAATTCTCTAAAACGGCTAATATACCTTTAGTTTTATGAGAATCTAATTCTAATGAATCCAAAATGAACAAACTTTTATCATTAAACTTAGTTGTCAAAACAGATGCCAAAGCTTGCTTCCTTGATCTTTTAGATAATCTTGTTTCATAATCCTTAGGTTTTGGACCATGACAAACTCCTCCACCTACCCATACTGGAGATGTATTACTTCCAGATCTAGCAGTACCACGACCTTTTTGTTTCCAAGGTTTTCTACCACCACCAGAAACTTCAGCTCTAGTCTTTACAGAGTGAGTCCCTGCTCTTCTTTTTGCTAATTGCCAAACAACTGTCTGATGAACAAGATCATCGCATACCTTAGCTCCAAAAACTTCTGGATCTAAATCAATGCTACCAACAATCTCCCCTGCAATATTATGTATATCATATTGTAAAGCTTCCACGACCAATCACCTCTTTTCTTATTCTAAAAACTTTTTAAGCAACTTGTTTCTTACAAAACTTCTTAACAGCATTCTTTATTACAACCATTCCACCTTTAGCCCCAGGAACAGCTCCTCTTACCATTATAAGATTTTTATCAAAATCTACTGCAACAACTTTTAAATTTTGAGTCGTTACAACCTCATCTCCCATATGTCCTGGAACATGAGTATTTTTCCAAACCTTACCTGGTTTTGCTCTATTACCAATTGAACCAATATTTCTTCTATGCTCATGAGTACCACGAGTCGCAGGTTGTCCTTTCACATGATATTTTTTTACAACACCTGCAAACCCCTTTCCTTTTGAAATTCCCGTAATATCAACGAACGTTCCTTCAGAAAAAATATCCTTAGCCAAAACTTCCGCACCAACAGTCAACTTAGAAAGATTATTACCATCGGTAAATCTTAACTCTTTAACATGTTGAAAAGCCCCTTTTTCAGCTTTTGAAAAATGTCCCATAAGTGGCTTATTAACTTTTTGCGTTTTCTTTGATTGAAAACCAAACTCAACTGCTTGGTAACCATTTTTTTCCATGCTCTTTACGCTAAGAACATAACATGGTCCCGCTTCTATCAATGTAACAGGGATAACTCTTCCCTGCTCATCAAAAATTTGAGTCATTCCAATCTTCTTTCCTAATAACCCATCTTGATAAATTTTCTTTGTTGTCATTCAATAACTCCCCGTACTATTCGTACTTTTTGCAACTCTAAAATTAGTAGTATAAACACTACTATTGTACTTTAATTCTAACATCAACCCCAGTTGATAACTCCAACTTTCCTAACTCATCAGTTGTCTGCTGAGTTGGCTCTAAAATATCTAACAGCCTTTTATGTGTCCTAACCTCAAACTGCTCTCTTGACTTTTTATCCACAAAAGTTGAACGATTAACTGTAAATCTTTCTATCTTAGTAGGAAAAGGCACTGGGCCAACAATTCTTCCACCAGTTCTTCTCACAGCAGAAACAATCTCTTGCACAGCTGCATCCAATAACTTGTGATCATATCCCTTTAAATAGACTCTAATAATTTTTTCATTATCTACCATAACTCTACTGACCCTATTTTAATCTCTTTTAAGATCTCTAAAAGGTGAGTAGA
>CAZHFA010000125.1:0-4670 GCA_964531865.1 uncultured Bdellovibrionales bacterium | reverse complement strand
TTTAAAGAGAATATATCCTAAATTAAATAATATATGTACTATATCCCCAGGGCTTAAATCTGTTTTTATTGAATCTAATCTTCCGGATAAAGAAAATAAACAACCAGTTTTAGTCGCTTTTGCTTCGCAAGATGCAAGAAAAAATATCCGTCGTGTAATTGATGCTTTTTGTGAAACTAATTTTTTTGAAGATATAAAATTAAAAATCATTGCAAGTTCATCTGAATTAAAAAAACAGTTAGATTATTTTATTTTAAATAATTCAATTTCTAATATAGAAGTGTTAACAAATGTTCCAGATAAAGAAATGCCGATGATTTATTCTCAATCAAGAGCTTTAATTTTTCCATCTTTAGCAGAAGGGTTTGGATTTCCAATTTATGAGGCACTTTCGCAAGGAATTCCTGTTGTAGTATCTGCAAATTTGGTAATAGAAGATATAAGAATGGAAGTAAGACCATTTGTAATAGAATGTGATCCAAAATCTCAAGATTCTATTCAAAATGCAATGCTTCGTGCATCAGGTGCTGTGCAACGTGTGGAAAAAAGGCAAAAAGTTGCATCATATATACGAAACATATTAAATTTTAAAAATACAGCAAGACAATTTTTAGATTTATATAAAACTTTTTAATTAAATTAAGAAAAAAAATAATGAAACAAAATAAAGGTAAAAATTTTAATTCTCCAAAAATAAATTTTCATATAGATAATAATTCAAGGGTAATAGTAGGAAGAAATTCAGTTTTTGAGCTTTTGAAACATTCTCCATCAAAAATTATAAAGATTTATTATGAGGAAAAAAATGGAGATGCTAAAAATGATGAGATACTAAATCTTGCAAAGAAAAGTCAAATAGCTTTAGAGGCAGTATCTAAAGATGATTTAAAAAATATTTCAAATGTAGAAAATCATCAGGGGTTTGTCACAGTAGTAAAAGATGCTGATGATCATTCATTAAAAAAATATTTTCAGGATTTAAAAAAATCTGAAAAAGAAAAAGTTTGTATTGTTGCTATCGATTCTGTAGAAGACCCCCATAATTTAGGAACAATTTTTAGAGCTTCAGAGTGTTTTGGAGTCGATGCAGTGCTACTTTCAAAAAATAGAGGGGTGTTGATAACTCCTGTTGTTAGTAAGGCATCTGTTGGTGCTACTGAATTGGTTAGAAGAATAGAGGTAAGTAATTTATTGTCTGCAATTAGAGAGCTAAAAAAAGAGGGCTTTTGGATTGTGGTTGCTGATGTTGGGGATAATGCAATAAGTTTAAATAAATTTGAAGCACCATTAAAGACAGTCTTAATCATGGGAGCTGAAGGAAAAGGCGTTAAAAAGGCTTTAAAAGATGAAGCAGATTTTATAATAAAAATTCCTCAAGTAGGGAAGATAGATTCTTTAAATGTTTCTCAAGCAACAGCTGTAATTTTGTATCATATATTTACCCCTTTGACTAAATAAAGATAAATGTTATATCCTACTAAGGATAAATTCTTAATAATTTTTTTAGCATATTTACCTTTTTTATTTTTAAAATGTCTGACTTAAATCATAATGAAAATATAAATGAATCATCATCTCAATTTTTTGAATTGAGACTTGATGGCTTTGATGGACCTATAGACCTTTTACTTCACTTAGTAAAAAAAAATGAACTTGAGATAGAAAAAGTGTCTTTGGCACAAGTTGCAAATCAATATCTTGAATGCTTGGAAGCTATGAAAAGAATAGATCTTGATGTGGCAGGAGAGTATTTGGTAATGGCCACGACACTTTTATCAATAAAATCTTCCGTATTGTTAAATGAAACTGTTGACATGGAAGTTAATGAAGAGGGGGAGCTAGTTGACCCTCACGAAGAATTATTGAAAAGATTAAGAGAAGCACAGATTTATAAAGAAGGAGCTAGAGAGTTATCAAAAGTTAAAATGTTAGGTTTTGATGTATTTTCTAGACCATCAAGTTTAAAAGATATTGAAAATGTTGATGCTCCAATAAAAGACCATGATTCAATGCTTTTAGTTTGTGCATTTCGTGATGTGTTAAAAAGATTAAAAGAAAAGGGAGAATATGTTGTAGAAATTGATAGTGTTTCAATTGTTGAAAGAATGATGATTATTTTGGATAAAATAAAAAATTCTAATGGTATGATAAAATTTTTTGATTTAACAAAAGATATAAGCTCGTTGTCGGAATTAGTGAATTCTTTTTGTGCACTATTGGAACTTTGTAGAAGACATATTTTATTGTTATCTCAAGATGAAGTTTTTCAAGATATCAGCATTAGAGTAAGTCAGTTAGATTTTGATAAAGAAAAATTAAAGAAAGAATATACGTCAGAAACTAATCTTAATATGGCAGTGTAATATTGGGTAGAGAGGATAAATAAAAATGTTAAAAGATGATAATATAGAATTTATTGATGGTGGAAGTGTTGAAGGGGAAATGTTAGAAGCAGCTATTATAAATGAAAAAAAAGATGAAGATGAAGAAGATCAAGAAGTACAGGAGGATGAGGCCACTTTAGAGGATATAGAGCTTAATGCTCAAGCATTAGAGGCTTTACTTTTTGCTAATGGTGAGGAGTTATCTTTGTCTAGGATAAAAGATGTGTTGCAAGTTTCTGAGGAACAAATTTTATATTGGGTTGAAGAGTTAAAGAAAAAATATAACAGTGATGACTCTTCATTTGAGTTAATTGATTTAAATCATCAATATCAACTTAGGACTAAGGATATTTATAGTGGAATCATAAGAAAATTAAAAATTCAAAAACCTAGAAAGCTTAGTGCTTCAGCATTAGAAACTTTGGCAGTTATTGCATATCGTCAACCAATTATAAAAAGTGATATAGAAAGAATAAGAGGAGTCGATGCAACTCCTACAATAAAAACATTATTAAATAGAAAACTTATAAAAATTATTGGACATGCCGACAAAGTAGGCCAACCTGCTTTATATGCTACAACGGATGATTTTTTAAAAATATTTAGTTTAAAATCATTAGGTGATTTACCAAATTTACGCGAGATATCAATATTAACAGAAGATCCGGGGGAAAGTGAAGATGAGTAAAAAAATAAGATTAGCAAAATTTTTAGCAGAATGCGGTGTGGCTTCAAGGAGAAAATCTGAAGAATTGATTGAAGCTGGAAAAATAAAAGTTAACAATATAGTAATTACAGACTGTGCTGTAAGTGTTGATGCTTTTAAAGATAAAATAAAATTAGGAAATAAAATTTTAGAGCTTCCATCTAAGGGAATTTTACTTTTACATAAGCCAAGTGGTGTTGTTACAACTTGTGATAAAGAAGAAGACAGAAAAACAGTACTAGATTTGCTTCCGCAAAGATTTCAAAATTATTTTCCGGTAGGTAGATTGGATTTTGAGTCGACAGGTCTTGTCTTAATGACAAATGATGGAGATTTAGCACAACTTTTGATGCATCCAAAATATAATTTTATAAGAGTTTATGAAGTAAAAGTTCAGGGCCTTATTAAACATGATGATATATTAAAAATTCGACATGGTGTGAGATTGGATGGTGATTTAGTACAAGCTAAAATGGAGGTTTTAAAGAGGTTTGAAAATTCTACAAGATTAAAAATAGAAATTAGAATCGGAAAAAATAGGGTAGTAAGACGATTGATGGAAAGTTTTGGATATCCTGTCGAGAAATTAAAAAGAACTCAGCATGGTCCGTTTAAATTAGGAAATATTCCTGTTGGAAAATTTGAAGCTCTCGATTATGATCAATATAAAACAATAGAAGAAAAAATTCTAAACGAAGTTAAGGAACGAGAAAAAATTAAAAAAGATTTTAAAAATAAAAAATTAAAAAAAATCGTGAAAAAATAGTATTACTTATTAAGGAATAATATGGAATTAAGTAAAAAAGAAAAAATGTATTATTTTTTAGCAAGCGGTTTGGGAGCTGGATTTTTACCAAAATCTCCTGGAACTTTTGGAACTCTTAGTGCAGTAATTGTATATTACATTTTATTGTACATTTTTAATTTAAATGTTAAGGATGATTATTATTTAGTTATTGGACTAATAATTTATAGCATTGTATTTGGAGTCTTCTTTTCCAATAAAATTTTAAACATAGAAAATGATAAAAGTAATAAAGATCCTCAATTTATAGTCATTGACGAATGGGCTGGATTTTTTATAAGCATATTATTTGCTAGTTCTAATTTACATATCATTGTAGGTTTTTTATTATTTAGACTTTTTGATATTTGGAAACCTTGGATTATAGGTAAAGCAGAAAAACTTCCACGTGGTTATGGTATTATGGCAGATGATGTTGTTGCTGGGGGGTTGGTTGTTGTCATCATGAATCTCATCTTCATTTTTTAGTGGAAATTTTGGCGATAAATCAAACAATTCGGGGGGGCTTCGTCTCCTCAATATACTATAGTATAATTTCGTCGTCTCACCCCCCAAATTCTTCGATTTCTCATCCACAATCACCACCTAAAAACTTAGACCCAAAAACACTGAAAAACTTATTTTCAAAAAATAGACACCTTCAAAAAGTTTAATGGATGCACAACAATAATTTTAGTTGCTCTGAAAGAGCAAAGTTAATATTTTTGCATACTAAATGCTCCCGCTCTGAAAGAGCCGAACGACATAGCCTAGGGTTTGCATCTCTAAAAGAGAT
>CAZHFA010000124.1:1877-4714 GCA_964531865.1 uncultured Bdellovibrionales bacterium | reverse complement strand
CGCCAATTTATTCCTGATTATCCCAATCTTGATATTCTGGCCGTGAACGGTTACACTGCTTGAGTGTCCATTTCTTCCTCTGCATCAAGGAATGAAGATGTCACAAATAAAGTCAGTCCAACCAGCAAAGTGTGCCAAATTAAAAATTTCATTTCATTGCTTTCTATTGCAATATAGAGGTGCTGATTCTTCGAAAGCTGGTTCTCGGCGAACCCGTGACTGGCGAAGAGTGGGTGTTTGATGTAGTTCGCCAGCTCTTTCGCCAGTTCGCCGGTCGGCCGGATCAGATCAACCATTCCGGTCGAAATAGAGCTCTTCGGCATACCGTCGAATTGGGCGCTGGTTTCGTCCTGAACGAGCGTTAGGCCACCGGATTCTTTTATGGCACGAATACCGAGTGTCCTATCGGAACCGGTCCCTGACAGAACGATCGCGACCGCGTTACTCTGCTGATTGGCAGTCAGCCCCCTCGCCGACGCGCCGATTCCGACGACAGGAAAATCGAGCATATTGCCGTCCGCGTCCGCCGCGTTGTCCGTATCAACTTCCGCGACTCTTTTTTTTGTCCGCCTCGGTATACCGGAGAATCATTCTAATATTATATATTATCGCCAAGTGATTTCCCGATTGCAAGATGGGCGAACAGTTCACTTTGCCATAAAAACGGTGCCGGCGAAAGAACTCTTTTTGTCGCCCGAGGTTGGCCCACGTTCCCCGATCCGAGTAACTTCGCCCGGTTGGGCAACTTTTTTTCGTCCGCGACACTGGCAAACGTGGCGGCACAAGCTTGGGGACGGCTTGGGCATACCCAAAACGGCAAAACAGTCAAATAGCGCAAGACTGGTATTGTACGGCTACTGGCGAAACTTTCCTTTCAAAATAATGCAAAACAGTTTAATTCAGTGTGACCTCAAAATCTTGAGGTCACAAAATTGGTCACACTGATAGCGTATAATAGGGAGTATTTAGGGGTTTTAACGAGCTTGAAAAATAGCGGGTCGTTTATCATAGGCCCCGTAAAACGCGGGATATACAATAAAAAAAGGGGTTTTTGAAATTCGCTTCAAAAACCCCTCTTATGGGCGTACATGGGTTCATTACACCCCGTAAAATACGGGCTCAAACCGACTTGAGTTCACCTTTTAGTATACCCTCCCCTTGTGATAACACATTAAACCATTAAAAACAAGGGAAAACACCGTTTTTTTGAGCTGAACTCACTTTTCAAATCGTTCTATTGAAACTCGCCCGATATTGGCCCGTGTTGCGAAGGGAAACAAATACGGTAAGTTAGTCAACCTTGACCTAACTGCCCCACAGTGGGCAACCTCGCGCCAGGGTGAACGCCATGCGATGAAACTCCGTCGCGGATCGAAACTCGGCGTTTGGTCCGAAATAACATTGTATCGCAAATGTCCAATTTCATCCATATTTTGGCTTTTTGGTTCTCTGACACTATGATTTTACTCTCTTCTTGTCCTTATGAAAAGCGGTTGGACAGGTACACGGGATCAAACCCTTTGGGATTCGTTCAATCCGTGCGTTCATTTTTGATCACGACTGATAACGTAACGAGCCCAGGGGGCTTTCTCCTCGGCAAGGTAACGCGTGGTTGGAGAGAAGTCGAAAAGAGTTGAAATCGACTTGACACCGATTGTCTTGCCATCTGCGGAAAAGTGGAGGAGCTGAATCCACCCGTCGCCGCCGTTCCCGTTCCAGCCGCCGCCGAGCGCCTGCGTATCGAAAAGAATCTGATGAACCGGAAGCCCTGCCGCGTTCATGTCATAACGATAGCCGACAGATTTTTCGAAGTTGTCCGGTGCGGCAATGTGACCGCAAATGACAAAACGGATATTCCGGGCAGGCTGGACCAGTTTTTGCCAAATTCCTTCTCCGGCGTTGGTCCCTTCTGTCTGAATTTTATAGCCACCCTCCCATTGAACTCGCTTGCTGTTGGAATCAAGATAGGAATGTGTCAAAACGATTCCGACATGATCGATGTATTGCGGGCGACGGGCAAACTCCAAAGCCCAATCGAGAACTTCATTCCGAGGCGCGAATTCCAACGCAAGGATCAGATAACGAACGCCGCCGGGCGCAACAAATTCATAAGCGGCATTTTCGAGCGTCTTTTTACCGAAGGCATTCGGGGCACAATCGATTAACGTTCCCATTGAACGGGCGTTTCCATCGACCGGAAAGAATTGATCCAATTTCGATTCCCGATTCTCTGCCGAGCGGATCCCGTAATCGTGATTTCCCGGAACGACAACGTAAGGAATTTTTCCGTCCAACATCCGCATGGCATCAGAGATGAATTCCCATTGCTGAATACTCGACTGATCTCCGGACACACCATCCCCCGCTTCGATTCCGTTTTGTTCCACGAGATCTCCGGTGCAAAGCGTCAGTGCAATTTTTTCAGATTTCAAATGATTTACAATCCATGCATTCAAAAGACGCATGGCAGGTTGATTCCGTGCAAATTTGCTATACGATTGCGGATCGGGAATAATCGCCATCGACCAGGCGAAATCCTCGGGAAGCTGCGTACCGACCGCCGCGTCTTGAGAAACGTTCGCCAATAGTTTCTCCTCTCCCTTCAAGCTACTCTGAGCGAGAAAGAGTCCGGCCCCGAACGTTGAACCGGATAAAAAGGAACGACGTGACATCTTTTTCATGAAAAATCTCCTTTTGCTTTTAATCCTTACTATTAATTTTCTTGTCGTCGTTTATAACATCTTATCCTCTTAATGAATTATCGTCTAACTAGCGCCCGGTTGCAAGTGGTTCAGTTGTCCGAATACAGCGATACCGCCGGGATCGAGAAATTTCCG
>CAZHFA010000124.1:0-1867 GCA_964531865.1 uncultured Bdellovibrionales bacterium | reverse complement strand
CTCTTGACAAGAAGGAAAATTTAGTTATTATTATATTTTGTTATATAACAAAATGATAAAGTATAGAAATAATGTTGCCGTTCGATAAAGACAAATGTCGTAAACCAGCCGAAAAATTCAAAGCTCTCGGACATCCGGTTCGTCTGTGGATAGCTCAACAGTTATTAGAGGGCGAACATTGTGTTCATGAATTTGTTGATCAGACGAATCTCGATTTTTTGACGATCTCGCAGCATTTGACCGCTTTGAAACAGGTGGGAATTATTTCGGATGAAAAACGCGGTAAACAGGTCTTTTATCACCTTGATTGTTCCTGTGTACGAATCTTTCTCGAATGCGTCTCGGATCACATGAAAAACGGGTGCCCCAAACCGTAAATTTTTTTGGATAACATTTGGGTGTTTGGGAAAATATAAAAATATATTTAAGGAGAATTGATCATGAAAATTGCAATAACTTGCGAAAACAACGAAGTCTTTCAGCATTTTGGCCATACGCCGGAATTTGCAGTTTTTGAAACGGAGGGAGATAAAATTGTATCGGAAACAAGACTCTCCAGCGGCGAAACAGGACATGGAGCATTGGCGGGTCTTCTTGCGGAAGGTGGAATTGAACTCTTGATTTGCGGCGGAATCGGAGGAGGAGCAATCAACGCGTTAACAAACGCGGGGATTAAAGTCGTTGGCGGAGCGACCGGTTCGGTACGAAAAGTTGCGGAAGATTACCTTGCGGGAAAACTGACTGTCCGCGAAGATTATCATTGTAACCATCACGAGGGCGAACACAACTGCCATGATTCGGATCATTCCTGCGGTCACCATTGCCAAAGTTAAAACGAAGGGAAATATCCATGAAGACAATCATTGTCGGTGGAGTTGCGGCAGGAGCAAGCGCGGCAGCCCGACTGCGACGGGTTGACGAAAAGATGGAAATCATTCTGCTAGAAAAAGGGGAATTCATTTCCTATGCGAATTGCGGATTGCCCTATCATCTTGGCGGCGTTATTCCTGAACGGGATCATTTGCTGGTCATGACGAAAGATAAATTTCATGCCTGGTTTAACATCGATGTTCGAACCAAAAGTGAAGTGATTTCTATCAATCGCAAAGAGAAATCCGTTACCGTTCGAAATGGCGGTCGTGAGTACACAGAGACTTACGATAAACTGCTGTTGGCAACTGGAGCGGTTCCATTGGAGATAAAAACGCCGGGAGACGACGATACGCGGATTATGCGTCTTTGGACCATTTCCGATATGGATCGTGTTTTGAAAACACTCCAAGGCGGAGCCAAACGGGCCGTTATTGTTGGTGCCGGATTTATCGGATTGGAAGTGGCGGAAAATTTGCGGCAGCGAGGACTGGAAGTCACAATCATCCAAAGAGGAAATCATGTCCTTCCGACCATCGATGAGGAAATGGCGACCCTCTTGGCGGAGGAACTCTCTTCGCAGGGAATTGAGTTGAAATTCGGACGGACAGTCACTTCGTATCGAACTGAAGGAGAGACGCTGTTTGCCATGTTGGACAATGGTGAGCAACTTGACGCGGATCTGGTGATCATATCGATTGGAGTTCGACCGAATTCTGATCTGGCTCAAGCGGCGGAATTGGCTTGCGGATCGCGTGGGCATATTCTCGTCGATGAACATCTACAGACTTCCGATCCAGATATTTACGCGGCGGGAGATGCGGTGGAAGTGACCGAACCGATCTTGGGAGGCAAGACCGCGATACCTCTGGCCGGCCCCGCGAATAAACAAGGACGAATCGCCGCCGATAATATTTCCGGGCGTGCCCGTGTCTACTCCGGCAGTATCGGAACCAGTGTTGTTAAGGTGGGCCGTCTGACTGCGGCAGGGGTCGGA
>CAZHFA010000123.1:0-4723 GCA_964531865.1 uncultured Bdellovibrionales bacterium | reverse complement strand
TAAAATCAGATCTTTTAAATTGAAGAAAAAATAGGAACTTATAAACTAAAGCTTTAAAAACCCCATAACTCCCTTCAGAATTGCTTACAGGATATGCTTGAAATAAATCATGTATTGTTAAAATTTTTTTTGCACTTCCCAAAATCGGCATAATGTTAGAAGTTGCATGCAAAATTTTTGTATCATTAAATTTTCTAAAAAAATCAAAAAAGATTCCCAACTTCCTATGATTAGCAAAATCTTGTAATCTTTTTATTCTAATTTCTAAATCAGCATACTTTAATCTTACTAACTCAAGTTCTTTTTCTTGTTCTTCAGAGCCTGCAAAAACGACCTCTAAGGGAAAAATTAAATCTAATAATTCTTTTCTTTCTTGCGTTAATACACATAAAGCATTCAAAAGCTCTGTTCCATATACCCAAATTCCAGCAGATCTTGTTTCATGCCTTCCAAGGAATAAAGTTAATTTATTTTTTTCCATACTCATAAAAACTACACACTTACAAAAAATATCTGTTGCCCACATTAAACTTCGCCATTATAATATATTTAAAAATATTGTAAAATTACATATAGATGAAGTTGTTTGCATGAAAAAATAGAAAAAAACTGTATTTCTATAAATTTTATAATAAGTTACAATACAAATATTTATTTTTACAAATAGTTTTGTTTTTTTATCATAGTTTTTTTATTATGAATTTAAGTAATAACAACTCACAATTAATCGTTCAGTGTCCTGAATGTCACACAAAGTTTGCAGTAAGTGATGATGCTTTTTTAGATATTGACGAGCCACAATTTCATTGTTCACGTTGCGATAATATCTTCTCTATCCCCAAAAAAGATTTAAAACCAGCACAAAAAGCAGAAGATAATAAAATAGAAACTCCATTTTCGCTAAGATCAAAGGAAGATAACTTTTTTGATGAAAACCCTATAAAACAAGAAATAAGAGAAACTAAACGAACAAGTGCATTTCTAAAAAAAGCAGATCACTCGCTTTTTAATCATAAAAAAGATGAAAAAACAGATATAGATGCAATAAGAACAAACACCATTAACAAAGAAAGTCCTTATCATAGTTTTACTATTCCACAAGCAAAAAATGCAATTTACAACAGCGATGCACAAGAAGAGACAATTCAAGAAGAGCTAAATTTTGAAAGCAATGAAAAAGAAAGCCCTAAAAAGAATAGTGAAATTGATTCATGGCTTGATTCCAAAGCAACTGAGTTTGAAAATAGTTTATCATCGTATAAAAACGATTCTTCAAAAGATAAATTAGATACACAAGAAGATTTATTAGCCCCCCCAAAAAGACATCAATGGGAAGATTCTTCTTTTGAGCCTATTTCAAGCACTCCAGATGATTTTCAAGAAAATATAATATCAAAAAAGCAAATACGATCTTGGAATGCTGTATTTAGATTAACAGCTTTGCTTTTTACTTTTTTAATATTTTTAATATTCCTTGGAAGTTACTCACTAACTCACAACGATATTTTTAAAAAGTTTGATATTGGTTTATTTTCATATGGCAATTTAGCACCTGAAGGGTTATTTTTAAAAAATATAAAAACCATCACAACTTCTTTAAATAATGGTGAAAACATAAATCTTCTTACCGGAAAAATTATAAATGACTCCACAGAAGCTATAAACAACATAATCGTTGAGTCTTTTTTATTCGATAAGGATGGCAACACAATAGCAATTCAACGTACCAACGCAGATTCACAACTTAGCACATACAAAGTTCGTGATCTTGCAATATTACGAACAGACATAATCAATGCTTTTCAATCCACAAAAATGAGTAAAAAACATCGCTTAGCTCCAGGAGAACAAATGAAAATTGCAATTGCCTTTACAAATCCAAATGATATAAAGAAGGCCACATCATTTGGATTACGCATTTACACTACATTTTAAATTTTAGGTTGTGCAATATTAAAAGATGTATTAAATTTTTTTTATGGATAAAAATTACAGCAATAATTTAAATAATACATTACAAAAAATAGCAGGTTTAATCGCAAAGATAACTTCTTCGCATAGTACTTTTATTTTCTTACCACAAAAACAAGATAATTTTCAAAAAAAAGATGTAAATTTATTAGAACTAAAAGCATATTCTTCTCAAGAAAAAGATTTTAACACAAAAATTACAGTTGATACCAATAGCAGTATTATTGGCTATGTAGCAAGACACAAAAAAGCCATACACATTTCACCATTTGATAGAGATAGCAAGCATATCGGAATTTATTATACGGATAAAAAACTAAAAAGCATTTTAGTATTACCAATTATATTAGATAATTTACAAGATGAGGTAGGAGTTTTATTTTGTGATAGTGAGAAAACTTTTGCATTTTCCAATCTTCAATGTTCTATATTAAACAGTTTTACAGAACAAATTGCTACTCTTTGTAAATTATCTGATTTAATAAAACCAACGGCAAAAAAAAATGATTGGAATACGTTTATTAAAAAATCAGAAAATATAATTAAATTATTAACGCCTAATTGTGTTGATATTTTAAGAGTAAAATTAAAAAATCTTGAAGAAACTGAAGCACGAGTTGGCACAGGAAAAATAATTGCAATTACAGAAGCAATTGAAAGATTAGTTTTTCAATGCATTCCGCCAGAATCTACGACATTTAAACTTCCATCGGGGGACATGATTATTTTATTAGATAACATGATGACAGCACATATCGAAAACAAAATACTTTCAATAGTACGAAGGATATCTTCTTCTCAAAAAATAGAAATAGATTTAGAATTTACGAAACGTTCTTGTAAAGCACTTAAACATTATGGATTTAAATTAGAAGATCTAATTTCACGATGTCGAAAAGATGAAACTTTAGAATTAAAAAAAATAGCAATCTAAACTAAACATATAAAAATGAGTTTATTCTTAAAAAAGTCATCCATTGATAATAAAAAAGTATTGCAATCTAAGATAGGATTCAAAGATGTTTTTGCTATAGATCTTGGAACTTCAATAACAAAAATCTATAGTAAAAATAAAGATTCTTTTTTTTATCAAGAATCTATTTTATCAATTTGGAAAAATACAACAAAAATTTTAGCATTTGGAGATAATGCAAAAAAATTGTACAATAAATTACCTCAAGATTATATGTCTATATTTCCAATAGAAAATGGTAAAATTTCAAATCAGAATATAGCGACATTGATGTTAAAATGCTTATTAAGCCAATTTTCCACAAAATTAACACTCTCTAAATCATCTGCTTACTTTTTATTAGATAATAACTTTGATGACCAATACAAGGAACAAGTAATCTCTATTTTAAAAAAAATAAATATTGGAAAAATTTATTTTATAGATGCTATAGAATCTGCCTTAATAGGAATGAATATAAAACCTAAAGAAAATACGCCAATAACAGTTCTAAAACTTTCCGGAGGTTATTCATCAATTAACATTGTAAAGAAAAATCAAGTTATCTGCTCAAAAGAAATCAGCTTCACAGGAGAAAAAATCAATTTAGCTATCATTAATTATCTTGCACACTATGAAAATATACAAATAGCAAAGTTTGAAGCAGAAAAAGCAAAGAAGGATTTTTTAAGTGCATTAAAGGATGAAAAAGAAATAATTTTTGAATCATATGGAAAAGATTTATGTACGGGATATCATAAAAAATTTAAATTTAATAATTTAAAACTTTTTGAAGCTACTCAATCTCTTTTTGATACATTATTAAATGAAATAATTGAATTTATAAAATCTCAAAGCGATGAAGTTAAGGATTCTTTATTAGATTCTGGACTTTTTTTAACCGGTGGAGAATGCCTTATAAAAAATTTGAAATCATTTTTATCTAATAAATTAACTATTCCTATAACTGTATCAAACACTCCAGATAAAGATGCAATAATAGGTACGCAAACAATATTAAAAAAAATAAAAGAAATGAAATATCTTTGCATCGCTTCATAAAAATATTACTAGTAGTTTGACCGGAACTGTAAAAAGAATTATTCTTTAACAATGAAAAAAGTTCAAAATTCTGAAAATATTTTAAACAAAAGCGCTGTGATTGCGATAAATTCTTTTGTCTCTTATGAACAAAATAATAAAATTTATTTAGCAAAAGTATTAAATTTTAAAAACAATAAGTTCATAGTAAAAAATAATGTAAATAAAGAAATAGAAATACAGCCTGATAGACTTTATCATTTACCAAATCCAGAAAATAAAGAAATAGAGCTTTCAGAACTTTTTAATTCATGTAATGAAAAATCAAAAAATATAAATCTAGAAGAAATATGGAGTTTTGTACATGAAGATTACTCGGAAATTCAAGTATCAGAATTAACTTCTCTTTATTTTGGTAATGATATTTTAGAAGAACATTTTCCTCTAAGATTAGCTCTTATAAATGATAAAATCTATTTTAAAAGATTAAAAGACTATTTTGAACCTAGAAAGAATACGAGTATTGAAGAATTAAAAAAAGCTGAATTAGCATTAGAGAAAAAGAAAAATTCATTATCGACAACTTTAAAATTTTTTACACAACGCATAATTGAACATACAAAAGAAGAAATACCGCATAGTGTAGCGGTAAAAATTAATAAATTTGAAGAAACAGAAAAAATTAACAATATAACAGCAACTGTTTTTGTGGAATATGACTCTCAAAAAGGTATTTTGATTGGCGAAAATGGCTCTATG
>CAZHFA010000122.1:0-4738 GCA_964531865.1 uncultured Bdellovibrionales bacterium | reverse complement strand
AAATATGATTACTGCACAACGAGCTTATGAGGCTTCATCTAAGGGTATTACGACTGCGGATGATATGATAAATCAAGCAATAAATATGAAAAGGTAAAAAATGAAATTTAAAATAATAATTTTAATCTTACTTTCTGTTCCAGCAATTTTAAGTGCTAATTCATATGAAATCTATGTAAGAGGTAAAGAAAAAGTGACAATTACGAAGTCGAATATTTCATTATCAGATTTAGCACAAGTTACATCTTTGAAAAATGATCTTGATGATGTAGTGGTAAGTCTTGGAAAAATATCAATAGAGAAAAGCCCAGCCCCAGGAAAAGAATTTTTATTGTCTTCTTCAAAAATAGTTCAAAAAATAAGGGATGAAGGATTTAATTTAAATAAGATAGGTTATGTTTTTCCAAAAAATATTGTTGTAAAAAGAGCGGGAAGATTATTAACAGATCAAGAAGTAAAAAACGCAATAAATGAATATTTTAAAAAAGAAAAAAGAGAAGTTACGCTTTTAAATATTGCGTTGATAGAAAAAACATATGTTTTACCCGAAGATTTAAGTGTGGAGGTTGCATCATATTCAAGAGATCCAATAAATAAGTTAAAGGCTAATTTTACTTTGAATGTTTTGGGAGGAACAGGAAGCAGACAAAAAGTTTTAGCAACTTGTTCTTTAGAAGAGTGGAAGGATATTCCAATGGCAAATAGACAAATCTATAAGGGAGAAGTTTTAAAAGATGAGGATTTTATTATGGCAAGAATGAATTTATCAAAACTTCCTAAAGATGCTTTTGATAATGGAAAAGAAGTGCTTGGAAAAGAAGCCATAAAAAATATATCTCAAGGAGAAATATTCTCAAATAGAATACTTACAATTCCACCTATTATTCGCGAAGGAGATAAAATAAAAATTTTATATAAAAGCAAACTTCTATCTGCGATGGCCACAGGGATTGCTTTGGAAAATGGTGGAATTAACCAAAAAATAAAAGTAAAAAATGATTCTTCAAATAAAAATTTAGAGGCATACGTTGTAGAAGAAGATTTAGTGAGGGTTAATAAATGATGATTCAAAAAAATAGTATATTATTTTTGTTGCTCTTTACTTCTTGTGTAGCGACAAATACCGAAAGAAAAGAGCCGTCCAATCCTAGTTTAGAATATTCTCAGAAATTACAAGAAAGGATTGATGAAAAAAATAAAAAAGAGGAAGAAGCTTTTCAAAAGCGAATTGAACAATATGAGGAATATGCTGATATTGAAGAGGTAAGAGCAAGACACCATTTCGTAAAAAATGAAAATACTGACATATCTCAATTGGCAGAAAATCAAATTAAAAATAATAACAACGGTAATAATGATATTACTATGCAAAGTTTTAGAGAGGAAAGCCTTGAGCAAGAAAGACCAAATTATAAAGGGCCTTTATTTTACGGGGATGCAGGTCGTTCACCATCTTTGTGGGAAGAAAGTAAAACAGGTGGAAATGATCTTTTTAGAGATGATAGAGCATGGCTTCCAGGTGATTTGGTTACTATTTTGATTACTGAGAAATCTGATGCAAAAGGAGAAGCAGATACAAATACAAAAAGTGAGACAACATTGTTAGGAGGTATTGCTGCGTTGTTTGGAATTGATTCTTGGTTTGCAGATAAAAATCCACGTGTAACTCCAAGTACGATGTTTAGCACAAATAGTAGTTTGGAATACAAAGGAGAGGGAGAAACTACAAGGAAAAGTACTCTTACTGCAAAAATTTCTGCAATGGTAATTGAAGTTTTGCCAAGTGGATTATTAAGAGTTGAAGGGGAAAAAATAGTTGCAGTTAATTCAGAAGAACAAATTATAAAAATTTCGGGAATTGTACGTCCTAAAGATGTAAATTCTTCAAACGAAATTGATTCTGCAAAATTAGGAAATATGAGAGTTGATTATTATGGGCAAGGTGCTTTGCAAGATGTTCAATCTCCAGGATGGGGAACAAAAATTCTTACAAAGCTTTGGCCATTTTAAAAGAGAAAAAAGTATGAAAAATTTATTTTTTATTTTTATGTTATTCTTGTTTTTTGCATCAACATCATTTGGTGCAAGATTAAAAGATATTGCTGATATAGAAGGTGTTAGAGGGAATCAACTCTTTGGTTATGGAATAGTGATTGGATTAAATGGAACGGGAGATGGTGGAAGCGTAGATTTTACAAGTAAAAGTATATCCAATTTGTTAGAAAAAATGGGGTTAAAAGTAGATCCAGAGGATGTAAAAGTTAAAAATGTTGCAGGTGTTGTGGTTACTGCAGTGTTACCACCTTTTGCACGTCCAGGAAATAAAATTGATGTAACACTATCTTCTATTGGTGACGCAAAAAGTATTCAAGGAGGAACTTTATTATTTACTCCATTAAAATCTGCTGATGGAAATGTTTATGCTGTTGCTCAGGGAGCAATTAGTGTAGGTGGTTTTTCTGTCGAAACGTCGGCTGATGCTACAGTAAAAAATCATCCTACTGTAGGACAAATTTCAGAAGGAGCTACGGTTGAAAAAATGATACCTTTTGATCTATTTCAAAGTAAACGTGTAAGAGTAGTGTTAAGACAACCTGATTTCACAACTGTTACAAGAGTGGCAGATGCTTTAAACAGAGAACTTAGAGCTCCTGTTGCTTCTGCTATTGATGCTGCTTCTGTGGAGATTCCTCTAGTTGGAAATTTAAAAAATGATCCTATAGGAATGATTGCTAGGTTAGAACATCTTGATATAAGACAAGATGCTAGTGCAAAAGTAATTGTAAATGAAAAAACGGGTACAATAATTATGGGAGAAAATGTCAGAGTTGGAAAGGTTGCATTAGCACATGGAAATTTAAATATAGTTATTAGAAGCGATACTTCAGTATCTCAACCAGAGGCTTTTTCTGAAAATGGAGAAACTGAAGTTGTGACAAATTCTGATATTACTGTCGGTGAAGATAGCGTTGGATTAAATGTTATTGGAGGTGAGCTTTCTCTTGGAGAATTAGTGAGTGCTTTAAACTCACTTGGAGCTACACCAAGAGATTTAATATCAATTTTTACTGCATTAAAAAGAGCAGGAGCATTACACGCAGATTTAGTAATGATGTAATTTTGTTGTTAGTTAATTTTTTGAAGGGGTTTTTTGTTATATGGCAAGTGAAGTACTTAGTGGATTATCAATAGATTCATCAGGACTTAATCAATTAAGTCGTATGACGCAAAGTATAGATGCATTAAAATCAGAAGTCGCAAGTACAAATATTTCTGATAAAAGTAGTGAAGAAATAAAGAAAGCATCTAAAGATTTTGAGGCAATGCTTTTGGGGCAAATGCTTGACTCAATGTGGGAAACTGTTCCAAAAAATGAAATGTTTGGAGGAGGAAGAGAAGAAGAATATTTTAGAGATATGTTTACAGAAGAAATTTCTAAAGAGATATCTAATGGAAGTGGATTAGGAATACAAAACATAGTACAAACAGAATTAGAAAAGAGAGAGAAATAATAAAATGAATCTATTTTTGTTATTTGTAATCTAAATAAAAAGGAAAGAGGAGATTTATTTTTGGAGTTAGATAAATGGAAATAAATAATAATAATTCATCAGTAAGACAAGCATTGGTAGCCAAAATTTTAAATGGTTCTACCTCTACAACTAGTGAAACATCTGAGGCAACTAAAGCTAATGATACAACTACTAATGAGGGAAAAACAACTTCTAGTGATAAAGTTAGTATTGGATTGTCTCAATATATAAATTCAGAGCTTTTATCTTCTAATATTACTGCGGAAAGAGAAGAGAAAGTGGCTAAATTAAAAGAGCTTTATGAAAAAGGAGAATATAAAACTCCTGAAGCAAAAGAATTAGCAAAATCTTTTGTCCAAGATATAAACGATGAGATAGCTCTTGCTAGAAATAAAGTGTTTTTTGGAGATGATGAAATATAATGACTCTTGATAATAATATTTTTAGACAACTTTTTGATTTGTTAAACAATCAAACAAAACTTTATGAAGATTATTTAAAAGTTCAAGAAGATGAAAAAGAAGCTTTGAAAAAAGCTAGTGTTGCAAAAGTTAAAGAATGTACAATTTTACGATCAAATATTTTAGAACGAATCGTGATAGTAAGAAGTAAAGTTGGAGAAATTTTATCTCGTGAAAATGAAAGCAAATTACTTCGTTTATTATCCAAAAAAGGATCTTTAGAACAAAAAAGAATTTTAGCTCCAAAGATTAAAAATTTAAGAGAGCTTATTAAAAAAACTCAAGGAAAAGCAAAGGAATATTCTCAGCTTCTTGATTTTTCATCAAACCTTATAAATGGATCTTTATCAATTTTATGGTCTGCTACACAAGGAATTTTTAAATCATACGGTAGGGATAGGACTATTCATCAATCGTATCATCCACAATCATCCTCTAAAAACTTAGACTCAAAACATTTTTTTTAGTAAAAATATTTTTTAAACATAAAAATGTTTTCAAAAGGAAGACACTTCCATAAAGTAAAGTTCAATAAAAAAACGTGCAACAATAATTTTAATTGCTCTTAAAAGAGCAAAGTTAATATTTTTGCATGCAAAATGTTCCCGCCTAAAAAATTAGACCTAAAATGCTTGTGGCGATAAATCATCCAAACTCCATAAAAATCCCTCAAAAAAAACATCTTTTCACTTTTTAGCAATTACACTAAGATAGGCCGTAGAAATTAATTCATCATATAAGAGT
>CAZHFA010000121.1:0-4740 GCA_964531865.1 uncultured Bdellovibrionales bacterium | reverse complement strand
AAAGAACAAGTAGAAAGTTGGTTTAACTCTGATTCTTCTTGTTGTAAATATTAAACCCAAACATTTCCGTGGAATACGTATACTAAGATAATAAAGAGCCAATGAGGGAGGCTTCATTTTTAGTATTTTCAGCATTGTACCATTCATGAGATTTATTTTAGGATGAGATTTATTTTAGGACACCCAAAGATTTAAAGATTTATTTTAGGACACCCAAAGATTTAAAGTTGCAGACTTTCAGCCTGCCGGTTGGAAGTGAGGATTTTTACCCAGGGTAGCATCTCTTACAGAGATGCAAACCCTCAGGCTATGTCGTTTAGCTCCTTCAGAGCGGGAACATTTAGCATGCAAAAACATTAACCTCGCCCTTTCAGGGCAAATAAGATTTATAGACAACTCCTCCGAAAAAAAATATAAATTTTAAAGATTATAAATTAAAAAAGAAATTTATTTTTGGAGATTTATTTTAGGACATCCAAAAATTTAAAGTTTTAATCTTATTTAAGGAGATTTATTTTAGGACACCCAAAAATTTAAAGTTGCAGACTTTCAGCCTGCCGGTTGGAAGTGAGGATTTTTACCCAGGGTAGCATCTCTTACAGAGATGCAAACCCTCAGGCTATGTCGTTTAGCTCCTTCAGAGCGGGAACATTTAGCATGCAAAAACATTAACCTCGCCCTTTCAGGGCAAATAAGATTTATAGACAACTCCTCCGAAAAAAAATATAAATTTTAAAGATTATAAATTAAAAAAAGAAATTTATTTTGGGAGATTTATTTTAGGACACCTAAAGTATTTATTTTTATTCGAGGACACCCAAAGATTGAAATTTTTAATCTTTTTAACATTAAAAATTACATGTTGTACGGAATTATTTTACATAAATTATCCATTTTTATTGCTTTATTTTTAAGTACTTATATTAAAAAAGTGGAACTTAGCTAAAATTCTATTTAAGTTTTTATTTTTGCTAGCCGTTAGAGTTCCTTGAAGGGATTGAATGTGTGCGGTAAGAAGATAATGTTTGTGTGTGAAACATTTTCTTCAAGTTTTTTCTTTTAGGTAAAAATCAAAAAACAAAAATATCGCCACTTAAGTTTTAATCCACGGAAGGATTGATAATTTATTTTTCAAGGAGGAAAACAAAAATGGCAATAACAATTGGTAGTAATATATCTTCATTAAAAGCTCAAAGGCAGTTGTCTGGTTCAACTACTGATTTGAGTTCTACATACTCTAAACTTAGTTCAGGTATGAGAATTAACAAAGCAAGCGATGATGCCGCAGGGTTAGCAATAGCTGACTCGTTAAAAGCAGATCAGCGTGTTGCGACTGTCGCAATAAGAAACGCTAACGATGGTATTTCTTCAATTGCGATTGCAGATGGTGCTCTTTCTCAGGTTTCTGACGTGTTAACACGTTTAGCAGAACTTGCAGAACAATCAGCAAACGGTGTGTATTCGACAACTCAGCGTTCAGCTCTACAAAATGAATTTAGTTCATTAGCATCTGAAATTGAACGTATTGCTATAACTACTGAGTTTAACGGTGTAAAACTTTTAGATGGTAAAGGCAGTGGAATAACATTACAAGTTGGTTTTGATTCTAAATCAACTTCTCAAATAGCAATTACTAATGTAAAAGGAACTCTTAATTCATTAGGATTGGCTGCTGAGAATTCTTCTGCAATGAGTTATTCTATAAGTGGTACAACAATTGAAGCTGGACAATCGGCTTCAAGGGTAACACTTGATGCTGTAAATGAGGCTATTTCTTCTTTGGCATCAACTAGAGGTAATCTAGGCGCTGTTGAATCAAGACTTACTGTGGCTATTAACAACTTAGAGGTTGCTAAAGAAAACTTTGCTTCAGCAGAAAGCCAAATTAGAGATGTAGATGTTGCTTCTGAAGCTGCAGAACTTACAAGATTAAATATCTTGCAACAAACAGGTGCTTCTGTACTTGCTCAGGCAAATCAGCAACCATCAATTGCATTGAGCTTATTAGGCTAAAAAGCTTAATAATTACGCAAGGTGATGCTATTATCCTCATCATCTTGCGTAATTTAAAACGATTTTATATTTATCTCTCTTTAGAAATAAATATAAGGATAATAGACATTTATAACCTTGCTACTTCTTGGGCTTTTGGTGTTTTTAAAAGGTTTGGGGCAAATCTTTTATGACTTCAAGAGCCTTTTTTTTTATTCCTTTCATCTAACCATATGAAGTCTGTTAGTAAAAGCAAAAGAAAATAAACAGATGCTTTTTTATTTATTTTAATTGCTGAGTAAAGTTTTCAGTAGTTGCTAAAAATAAAATTTTTTATTTTACAAAATAATTAGCAATTGTATGAAATCGATCTTTTTATTCAGTGGTTATTTTATAGGTATATTTTATGGAAGGATATTTAAAAAGAATTGTAGGATTATTACTTAGTGTGATAGTTTTTACTGTTCCTGTGTTTGCAAAACCTATTTATGTAATTAAAAAAAATGATGGTTCAATTTTAATTACTAATAGGACTCCTCCTAAAGGAGTAAAGGCTGTGATTTATAATCCTAAAAAAACGTATAATTATAGAAGTATGAATGGATTGAATCCAGTCTATAACACTAATGATTCAAAACTTTTTGTTAAATATTGTGACTTAATAAAACGATTTGCAGTTTATTATAACGTATCAGAAAGTTTAATAAGAAGTGTTATTCATGTTGAATCATTGTATAACCCTTATGCTGTATCAAGAAAAGGAGCACAAGGGCTAATGCAACTTATGCCGTACGTATCAAAAAACTTAGGTGTGGGAGATCCATTTTTGCCAGAACAAAATATACAAGGTGGAACTAGGTTGTTAGCAAAGCTATTAAAAAAATATCATGGTAATCGGATTCTTGCTTTAGCAGCTTATAATGCTGGTGAAGGGGCAGTCGATAGATTTAATGGAGTTCCTCCATATAGAGAAACTAGAAATTATGTAAAAAAAGTTTTAGCCTTGCAAACAAGATATGCGATGATGTAAACTATGCCGATAATGAAAAGATTACCTAATATATTAACTTTTTTTAGATTGTTATCTGTCCCCGTAATGGTACTATTCATGTATTTTCCAACGGGGATTTGTATTTATTTTGCGATGGCTTGTTTTATTATTTCTGGTGTTACTGATTTTATCGATGGTTATTTGGCTAGAAAGTTTGATGCAGTGACGACTCTTGGAAAAATATTGGACCCAATAGCTGATAAATTATTGGTAATAACGGCATTGATTATGTTCTTATCAATCAGAGTCGGAAATGATGGCAGGCCTTGGGTTTATTCATTGCTTGTTCTTGTTATTTTAGCAAGAGAAATTTGGATTATGGGGTTAAGAACTGTTGCTGCATCAAAGGGGGTTGTGGTTTCTGCTTCGAAAATAGCAAAATATAAAACTGCTTTTCAAATGGTAGCTATTGGCTTTTTATTTTTAAGTAATTATAGTTTTCCATTTGTTCCTTTTGATTGTTATACAATAGGAAATTTTTTGTTAGCGATATCGGTTGTCTTGTCTGTTATTAGTGCTATTGATTATTCAAAAAGAATTTTAAGTTTAGAAAATTTTTAGGTTAGTATTTTTCTTCTTATTTAGAACCCGTCACTTTATCTTTGCTTATCTCGATATTACAAAAGTAAATAATATAGGGATAATTTATTATGCTAGCAAAAGTATATACAAGTTCAATTTTTGGTGTTGATGCTTATAAATCACAAGTTGAAGTAAGAATAGAAGATAATGAAAAAGAACGTTTCATTATTATAGGTCTTGCAGATAATACTGTAAAAGAGGCGAAAGAAAGAGTTTCTTCCGCTTTAAAAAGTTATGGTTTTATTTTACCTAAAAAAGTGATAATCAATTTAGCTCCTGCTGAAATTCCTAAAGAAGGTTCACACTTTGATCTTGCAATTGCTATATCTTTATTAGTAGCAAAAGGAATTATTAAAAAAGAATGCCTAGAAAACATCAGTATTTTTGGAGAGTTGTCTCTTGATGGAGAAGTAAAATCTATTAGAGGTACAGTAGCCTTAGTTGTCGCTTCAAAAAAAAATAATATAGATACTGTTATTGTTCCAATTGCAAATTATATGGAGGCAAAACTAATAACAGGTATCAATGTTATTCCTGTAAGAAATTTATTAGATGCAATTAAATATATAAATGATGATGAAGTTATATCGACTAACGAGAGTAATTTTAGCGAACAAAAAGATATGACAAGCACATCTGATATAAATGAAGTTTGGGGACAAGAGCAAGCCAAAAAGGCATTGATAGTTTCGGCAACAGGAGGTCATAATTTTTTGATGATAGGAAGTCCTGGATGTGGAAAAAGTATGTTGGCAAAGAGGATTCCTGCAATTTTACCATCACTCACGGAAGATGAAATATTAGATACTGTAAAAATTCATAGTATTGCAAATCAATCTATAAAAAATATTATTTTAGGAGAAGCTCCATTTAGAAGCCCACACCATAATATTAGCGAAGTAGGGCTTTTAGGAGGAGGTTCTAATCCTAAGCCTGGGGAGATTAGTTTGGCACATAATGGAGTTTTATTTTTAGATGAATTTCCAGAATTTAAACGTTCTGCCCTAGAAGCGTTAAGGGCACCACTTGAAAATGGATATATAAATATATCTAGAAGTAAGGCAAAAATTTTTCTTCCTGCAAATTTTAGATTGATAGCTGCTATGAATCCTTGT
>CAZHFA010000120.1:0-4769 GCA_964531865.1 uncultured Bdellovibrionales bacterium | reverse complement strand
GTTGGAGAAGCTCGCCGGTTTTCCCGACCGGGCGAAAGAATACGCCGAGCGAAGAGATGCGGCGTGGCGCGGATTGGCGAAATTGACGACCGATGAAGGATATTTTATCAAATCGCTCGATCCGGACGGAACACGGCACGGAGTGGTCGGCGCGGAAAAGTACGGTTATTTCGACGCGGTCTGCAATCACGACGCGGTCGCGTTTCGGGTGGCGGACGACGCGCAGTCGCGCAAAATTTACGAAAAAATCGCGTCGCTCCCCGGACTGCGTCCGTATGACCTTATTATCACCAACTGGCCGAATCTCGACGATACGTACATGGATCAGCATGAGGGGCTTTGGAAATTCGGGCGTTGGGTCGACGGCGGCCATTGGACGACGTGTGAAGCGCGTATGATTCTGACCTATTTCCGCGTCGGTGCTTACGAAGACGCCCGGCGAAGTATGAGGATCATTGAAAAATTGGCGCGGAATTTCAAGACCGACAACCCGTTGAGCGAATTTGGGTCGAAACCGTACCAGCCAGATCTGGACATAAACTGCGTCTATGACACGTGGGGCGCGCCGGCGGCGATGCTGCGTGGTCTATACGAATACGTCTATTCCGCCGACTCGTTGACACTTTTCCCCCATATTCCGAACGGCGTGACGCAACTGATCCAGCGATTTCCGATCCGATTCGGAACGAAGCGACTTTTCATTTCCGCCAGCGGAAACGGCCCCGTTCAGAAGGTCTTTGTCGACGGGAAACCGTGGACAGATTTTAATGCGAAAAGCGTCACGCTTGCGTTCGACGCGCTTTCGGAAATGTCGCGGATACACTTGGTTTTAGCGGGCGGGAGCGAAACGATTCCAAAAATCGTCCCCGACGCGCCGCCGCTTCCGACGGATAACCAGATCGATTCAATCGGCCAGAGCGATCTGTGCGACGCACTGCGAGCGACACGTGATTTTTATATGCAATTGCAGAAGGAGGGGCTTGAAAACAGCTACCTCGGCGCACACGCGCGGCTCGTTCTCGATTATGTCGGCACGATTCTCGAACGTCAAAAACGCCTGGCCGACGGCACGCTCGCCCCGCTCCCCAAAAAGACGCAAGCCGCTGCCGATCGTTCGTATTTCGAAACGATGAAAAAACTCCTCGCGGGACTTCAAGCCGAGCGGGAGAAAATGTCGCGGTCTGTCGATAAACAATAGCGTCCGGTCCGACGGCCGCAAATTCTATGAATAAGATTACTTGCAGCCGTTTTCCCAGTGTCGCTTTAGAAAACGTCAAGAGCATCACGGCCTGCGATGGTAAGCTGCGATGATAAAAAGGAGAAAGCTCATGCGTGTCACGTCTGGACGCAGTAAACGGTCTGTTCCATTATTTTGTCTTTCCTTGTTCTGTCTTTTCGGAGTATTGGTCGAGTCCATTTGCGCCGACGATACCACGATAACGGTTACTCCACGCATTACCAGCGAAGCGCTCATTAATCCGGGCATGGGCTGGGTCTACTTTCATTATTCCAGTCGGCTTTGGGCTTACGGAGGTCAGCAGCCGGCGGGCGATACGCTCGACTGGTTTCCCGGATGCTCCACGATTTATTTCCGACTCCCGTGGTGTTATCTGGAACCGGAAGAAGGGGTATATCGCTGGGATCTCATCGACTCCTGGTCGCAACCGTGGATTCAAAAGGGGAAAAAAATCGCGTTTCGTATCATCGCAAGTGAACCGCGTTTTCCTTACGCAACCCCAAAATGGGTACGCGATGCCGGCGCCAAAGGTCTGGTCTATCCCTGGAACAAAACCGATCTGGGGAGTACCGGAACCATGCTCTGGGAGCCGAAGTTCGACGATCCGATTTTTCTTCAGAAACTGGAGCAGTTCCTCGCGGCGTTTGCGAGGCGATATAACGGCAACCCGAACGTCGCTTTTATTGATATCGGCTCGTTCGGTATCTACGGCGAAGGGCATACCGGACGTTCCGCAAAGCTCTCGGATGCGGAAACCGAACGGATTTGCAAGATTCACATCGATCTGCACAAGAAGTATTTTCCGGATACCCTGTTGGTGGTCAGCGACGATATTGCGGGCGACCTGCGCCGCAAGGATCACGCACCGATTACCGACTACGCGTTCTCAAAAGGCGTGACGCTGCGCGACGACAGTATTCTCTGCAGTGGCCCGCCGAACGAATGGTTCTCACAGGGACTCGCCCAGCAGTTCTGGCCGACCCTACCGGTTATTATCGAGCATGGCCACTATATCCGCCGACTCTATAAAAACGCGTGGAATGCCGAACGACTCATTCAGGCGATGGAAGACTATCACGCAAGTTACTTCTCCATTCACGACTGGCCGGAAGCACACCTCAAAAACAACCGCGCCGTCATTGACAAGATGAACCTGCGACTTGGATACCGGATTGAACTGCGAAAAGCGATGTTTCCGAAACAGGCGGCGATCGACGAGCCGATTACAATTGAGACGAGCTGGGCCAACGTCGGAGTTGCACCATGCTATCACGGCGGTCATCCCTGTTTTACGCTCAAAGACGCCAAAGGCAATATTGCGTGGTCCGTTACCGATGAATCGTTCAACGTTCGCTCTCTGCCGGTCGATCTGCCCGGGAAGGCCAAAACCGTAACGATCAAGACAAAACTCCATTTTGGTTTTCACGCCGTGATCCCCACGATCAATGAAGGCGTAATTCTCCCCATGAAGGAACTCAAACTGTTTCCCGACTTCGGCGAAAACGTACCGACCATCGCCCCGGGAACCTATACGCTTTACATCTCTGTGGGCAAGCCGGACGGTACGCCCGAACTCGCCCTGCCCATCGAGGGTCGCGAAGACACCAGTTCGCTCCAATCGTCGCCGCAAAGCCGTTATTACAAACTCGGCCAGATCTCGCTGATCCCCAACGCCAACCCCGCCCGGACAGAACCAGATGCCCTGCCGATCGTACCATAAAACACAGGGTACACTATAAAAAAAAGGGAGTTTTGGAAGATGGGCGAACAGTTCACTTTGCCATAAATCGTACACAATAAAAAAACTGCTAAATTGCTTCTTTCTTAGCTGTATATTAGCTTTATAGTGAACGTATGATTCCGAAAAATATCCAATTGAAAATTCGACGGGGGAGCAACTTTCCCATTCACAACATGCTTCATAATGAATCCCCCCTTCGCAATACAAAAGAACCGTACACAGTCTGGAACCAGCTCCCCTCTACAAAACTACCCAACTACTTACAGGGTACAATCGACTTCAGAAAAACATTGATACCTCGGCAAGTCAAGCGGGCCCCCCTCCTTTTGGTTTCGAGCACATCAAATCAATAGTTCTTTTCTCGGACAATACTCAGTTTTTCAGTTGAGAAACAGAATATTAGTGGAAAACATACCGATTTGCACAGAGGGTGAATCTTTGAGAATCGGGTTCCCAAAGTACTCAATTTTTTCAAAGGTCAAATTATCCACATTTTGTGATGGACTTTCGCCCTCAATATAGATTCGCCCTTTAAAATCCCCAGAAGTTCCAATAACTCGAATCCTTTTAAAGGAACAATTCTTTATCGACCCTGGCTCCGGATTCTTCTTTGGTCCATAAGAGCAACTCATCGGTTTTGCTTTCAGAAGATTCATATCCGAACCATCGCAATATATAGTAATATCCTCGAAATGACACTCTTCCATTATGATCTTTTGACTTGGCTGGAGCAAAATAATGGCGGTAGCCCAGAATTCGGCCGGGTCTATGACGTTTGGTCTGTAGTGTAAAACATCAATATTCTTTGCAACAATATTTCGCATTCCATCAGTATCGCTTTCATAGCCAATCCGAAAGACATTAGCTCCATCGGTCCATAACTGACAGTCTTCAATCATGATATTTTCGCAAGCGATGGCCAATCCGTTTAGTCCCTTAACTGCAATGGAATCATCTTTCGTACGAAAAAAACAGTTCTTTACTACAACGTTTCGCGAATTGATGATATCGAGAGCGTCATCATTACCTAATCGCGAGCCACAGATTTTGAGACCATCGAATGTTACACCCTCGCATCCCCAGAGAGCAGAAGTCCAAGTGTAAGAGTTGCGAAGAATAATATCCCGAATAACAAGGCCTTTGCACTTTTTGCAATCAATAGGATGGTGATCATCTGGTCCCTTGAATTTGGGATAGTCTTCTCCCGCAAGAACTCCACGCCCCCGAACCACAATATTTTCTCCCGATGCAAAGATTGCTCCTTTAACCACTGCCCCTCCCGCCAAATAAAGCGTCTGATCCGATTTCAGAGTGATCGCCCCAGGACGATGTACTCCCGGCCCAAAATACATGACGTTCGGATCGTTCGCATTGGGGACATCCGTTTCTATCTCGTTCCCAAAAAGAAGAAGTGGTTTAATCCTCCCGTTTGGTTCAATTGCGATTTTGAATGGCTTATCTGCTTCAAACTGTATTTCTTTTGTACCGAGCAACTGGTATGGCGTCACAAAGCGATTAGGAATAATTTCCGTCTTTTCCATTGGAAACGGAGAAGATATCTTGATCGATACCGTTCCGGAGAAATCAAAACTCGCAAAATAATAGTCTCCATCAAAACTCAATGTTTGAGCGGAGTAAACGTCAACTGGTTTTCCGTTTACTGTAATTGAATAAACCCCTCTGACGACCTCTTCTTCTGGTGCAGGATAGACACATACGCTGGGTGTAACTGCTTGGTAACCGTTCACGGCGATTTTTCCTTTCGCCCGAAAGGTTCGCCATGATCCTCTT
>CAZHFA010000119.1:0-4828 GCA_964531865.1 uncultured Bdellovibrionales bacterium | reverse complement strand
TAAAAGATATCGTGAATTGACTATAAAAGTGTATAAGGATTCGTGACTAAATAGTATCGTGAATTGAAAGTAAGTTATATCGTGCATTGAAATAAAATTCTTCTTATGTAATAATGGGATATTAGTTGGTTTTATGCTATTTTATTGCGAAAAAAAAGGATTATTACAATGATTGAAACAAGAGAATATATAGAGAAAATAGAAAATGAATTAAAGTTTTTATTAGACAACCAAGAAATTGAAAATCCGATGAGAGATGCCTGCTATTATGCTATTTTTCCTGCTGGAAAAAGAATAAGGCCATTGATGGTCTTAGCCTTGATGGATGATTTTAATAAAGATATTAATTTTGCCTTACGGGCAAGCGTTACGATTGAGTTTTTGCATTGTGCATCCCTTATTCATGATGATTTACCAGCTTTTGATGATGATGATTATAGAAGGGGGCGATATTCTTGCCATAAAGCCTTTGGTCAAGCTCCTGCCATTTTAGCTGGAGATTTCCTGCCTCCATTTGCATTAAAAGTTTTGGCAGAGTCTGATTATTTAGATGAAATAAAAGTTAATCTATCAAGAATATTATCTAATGCTTTTTTGGAATTATGTAATGGTCAACAGTTAGATATTTTAGAAGATAAAAATAAAGAAAATATATTAGAAAAAATTTATGAGTTGAAAACTGGAGGGCTTTTTAAAGCAGTATTAGGGTTTGCCAGTGTGCTATCTGGGAAATCTAGCAAGTTTTTAGAAATATCTCTAAAGTTGGGGGCGGAAATAGGGGTATTTTTTCAAATAGTTGATGATTATATTGATGTTTTTGGAACTATTGAAAGCAGGGGAAAACCCAAAAGCAGTGATGAAAAAAATGACAAAATAACAGTATTTAATAAGAAAACAAAAGAAGAGGGGCTGGATATCTTAAAATTATCGGAGAATAAAATCTATTCATATATGGAAGATTTAAAAAATATATGTAGCGATGAGAATATTACATTTGATAATTTAAAAAATTTTATCAATAAAATAAAAAGTCGCATGTAATAAATTTTTTCTTTTTTAGCTCCATTTTATAATGTTTTTTTTACAGTTCTTCGACTTTACTTGTCGTGAATTTTAATATTTATAAACATTATTGTGCTCAAAAGGCATTTACTCTTATAGAAATTCTAGTCGTACTGGCTTTAAGTGCTATTCTTTTTTCAGTTGGAATTGTCAATTTTGAAGAATTTAATAAACCATTAAGAAATGATGTTGCAAGTTTTAATGGATTTTTTAAAAAAATAAGATTAAAAGCTATTTCTCACACACAATCATATAAAATAAAAAATTTAGATTCTAAAAATATACAGGTACTTTATTCAGATAGTTGCGATGCTAGGGCGTGGACTCTAGATACAAAAGAAAGTTTTGAACTATCGAAAGTTGTTACATTTTCTGAAACAGATTGGAGCGTTTGCATCAATTCACGTGGTCTTCCACAAAATGCGTTAGAAGTAAATATGGTTGATAATTTAGGAGATGTTGCGGTAATTAATTTAATGTTAGGAGGAGCAACAACAATTGGAAAACTCTAAAGGTTTTACTCTCATTGAAGTTCTTGTTGCATTATGTATTTTCTGTATAGTCTGTGCTAGTACAGCACCTGCTTTTATAAATCATGCAATGGCAAATACAAGTTCAGAGAGAAAAACAACAGCAATAAATTTTGCACAAAATATTTTAGATAATTTAAGAAAAGAAGATACAACTAATTTATTAAGTTCTGGTTCAGAAGAAATTAGTAATACAATGAATGGAAAAAATTTAATTGCCAAGGTCTCATATTGCACAAATAAAACTTATTGCTCAACAGCAAGTCGCCATATATTAGTTGAAGTTTTTTTTGAAGATAAAAAAATTTACGATGTCGAAACTGTTTATACTCAGTTAAGATAATAAAAAACTAAAAATATTTGGATAAAATTTTTTATGATTAATTTAAAAATAAATAATCAGCATGCTTTTACCATAATAGAACTTTTAGTTTGTTCTTTTATAAGTTTACTTATTACTGGCCTCCTTTTACAGACAGTTCTTGCAAATCAAAAACTCTATAAACTGGATATTGTAAGAACATCAATGGAACAAAATTTAAAAACAGCTATGGAAATTATTGGTGCTACAGTAAGAGAAGCAGGAGAAAATTTACCACCGACTTTTCCATCTGTAGAACTTATACAAGATAAAAATGGATTTTCTGAAATTATTGTAAGAAGAAATTTACTTGATGAAATTTTAAAAGTTTGTGAACCAATTGTAGCAGGGAATTTAACGAATAATATTTTTTTTGCAATAGCAGGTACTATTTCTGGATGTATATATAATGATAATACCTATAATTACAATGCTTGGAAACAGTATAGAGAAGATCAAAATGGAAATGTTTTTCCTTATATTTACGATCCAGATACTAGCGTTGGAGAGTTTTTTAGTTATAAATCAGAAACGGATGGTGGTTCTTCGTATGCACTTGTGACAAATAATAAAATATTTTCTAATTCATATCAAGTTGGAAGTTCTGCTATATATATGGTAGAGGAATGGAGATTTTTCATTAAAGATGGCTTTTTAGTCTTAGTTGAAAATGGACAAGTTGAAGAAAAAAAAATTATCAATAACGTAAGTCAATTTAAAATTTCAATAGATATGAATGACGAGACAACAAAGGATTCTTTTTTGCCAGAAAATAATGATATGTGGATAGATATAGATTCTATAGATATAAAGTTAGCAGTTAAAGATAAATTTTTAGATAAATCATTTGAAAAAACATTAGAAGGAAATTTTTATCCAAGGAATATTTTATCAAATTAACAGTATTTTTTTTAGAGGTACTTTAATGAAAAATATAAGACAACAAGGCTTTGTATTGATATCAGTTCTTTTTTTTGTTGTTCTACTTATCGCTTTATTAGGTGCATATCTATTAATTACTCACTTAGAATTAGCATCTACAAAACATGCAAAGGATTCAATCGGAGGGTTTGCAGCAGGAGAAGCTGGTTTAAATATTAGAGCAGAAGAAATAAGAAATATTTTTGTTGGCTATAATCAACCTAGTGGAGCATCTCCTTCATCCACTAATCCTTGTACAAGTGGTAATAAGGGAAGCGGTGATTATGCTTGCAAAGATTTTACATTTGATCACAATAATGTTGTAACGTATCTTTCTGAGGATGCAGATAATCCGATAAAGACCACAATTCCAGTAGGGGAAAGATATCAAAATTTAAACGCACAGGAATATCGTTATACAGTCTTTTCGGTCGCTAAAGGCTCTCAAAATCAAACTGAAAGTATTCTTCAGCTTAAATTTAAAAGTAGGCTTGTTCCTATGTTTCAGTTTGCTGCTTTCTATGATAAAGATCTGGAAATCGCTCCTGGAGCTGAAATGAGTTTATCTGGACCGATTCATACAAATGGTGATTTATACTTAAATGCAGATGGTAGTAATAATTTAAATATTTATGGTCAAATTACCTCTGCAGGTGACATATATAGAGGGAAAAAAAGGGATAATGCTTGTAGCGGTTACGTAAATATTATCGCTCCAGTTTCTTTAAAATCAATGTTAAGTGGTTGTTCAAAAAGGACTAAGGTAACTAATTTTTCAACTTGGAAGGGAATGGTTGAGTCAAATGTGGAAAAACTTACTGTGCCTAGTCCTGAAATATTAAATCCAACTCCCTCATCAAATTATTTTTCTTTGGCTGATTTAAGATTGCAATTACAACTTAATACTGCTAACGAATCTATAGGTGTTGTTGTATTAAATTCAAATGGTTCAGAAAATAGTACAGAAACAAAAAGTCTAAATACTTGTAGTGGAAACATTGATGGTCAGGCTGTAGGTTCGACAAATACTTTTTATAATAATAGAGAAAAAAAATATATTCGAATGTTAGAAATTGACCTGCGATCCCTTCTTAATTGTCTATATTCGACTAAATGGTTAGGGGGAGCAAGTCGAATTTTATCTGACGATTCAGAAGGAGGTTTGGTCTTTAACTTTAGCTTACAAGGCCCTGATGCTGATAAATCTTCAAATGGTTACGGTGTAAGAATTTTAAATGCATCTTCATTAGCTTCTTCAGAAAGTGGAGCTCCAGCCATAAAAGGTCTTACAATTGTTACTAATCAGGCAATATATCTTCAAGGAAATTATAATTCTGTTAATAAAAAACCAGCTGCAATTATGGCAGACTCCTTTAATATATTATCTAATGCATGGAGTGATTCTAAAAAAAGTTGGTCACAAAGAATAGCAAGTAGTACAACTATTTATACTGCAGTATTGTCTGGAACAGATAGCACTGGCGGAATTGAGGGGACTCTTGGACAAGGGGGAACATATAATGGAGGCCTTGAAAATTATCCTAGACTTCATGAACAATGGACTAATCAAACCTTAACATATAAGGGCTCTTTCGTAAGTCTTAACACCCCTAAGCATGTAACAGGTTCTTGGATTTATGGAAATCCACAATACAGTGCCCCAATTCGTACTTGGGATTACGATACCGATTTTAATAACGGTGACAACCTTCCTCCAATGTCGCCAAGGTTTGTGTATTTACGACAAGAACTTTTTGTCCGTTCATTTTAGGTGGCGCTTGGGGTGATAAACCAAACAATTCGCGGGGACTTCGCCTCCTCAATATACTATAGTATAATTTCGTCGGCTCACCCCCCGAATTCTTCGATTTCTCATCCCCAATCGCCACCTAAAAATCGACTTATAAACCTTAAAAAATTTGCTGTTGCAGACTTTCAGCCTGCAAAAATAGGG
>CAZHFA010000118.1:0-4940 GCA_964531865.1 uncultured Bdellovibrionales bacterium | reverse complement strand
AGCGTTACTCTCATCTGAAAGATCTCCATAATTATGAAGCGTAGCTGAAATTCCCCCAACATTACGTCCAATAACCAATGTACCACAAGCAATAGCTTCAAGTTGAGTAATGCCACCAGGCTCATATCTTGATGGCATCATAAAGAAATCGCTTCCCGCATGTATTTCAATTGCATATTCATGAGATACAAAATTATAAATTCCCTTTACTCTATTTGGATATTTTGATGATAAATAATCAATACAACTTTTTAAATTTCTTGCATGAACATCCCCTTCTGTATAAGGCCCTGCAATAACAAACTGAGACTCTGGATAATACATTAAAATTGCCTCAATAACTGAAACATTCTGCCCAGCAGGCTTATTGTACATAAGCTCAATTCCTTTCTGTTCAGCAATTCTTCCAATAAACGAAAACAATTTTGCATTTGTATTTACTTCTAATCCTAAATCTTTCTGAAGTTTTGTTTTTATTCTATCTTTAAATGTAAAAATTTTTGAATAATATGATTTATCATCTTCTGGAGATATCACATTCTCAAACTCATCAGACCCAAGATCTATAACCTTCCTTCTTATAGAAATTTGATCTATACCATTACTAATTCCAAAAAGTGCACCTGGCTTAGTTTTTATTAAATCCGTAAGCCCTTCTCCCTTATTCCAATCTAAAAGCTCTTCAGCATAAGGACGACTCACTGTAAGTAACGCACCATTTAAATGAAAAATTGCTGATGCTGTAAGATTTAATATACCCTTATTTTGTGGACTTACTAAACCAGACACATGAACAGGATCAAGTTCTAACATTTGAAAAAGATTTTCCCCATGATAATTAACCGGAATATTTCCATGATAATCTCTTCCACAATTATGAATTATATGTACTGTTTTAACATCTTTAAACGCTAAAGAAGTAGAATATCTTGAATCTAATTTTAACAATGGCGGAACTAAGCCTGTTACCCAATCATTTGATACTATGACTTGTGGATTCATATCAAATATAGGATTATTTATTACTTCTAATGCTCCGCGAGATAAAAATATAGCACGCCTAAACTGTTCATCAGGATTTATTTTTGCATATAAATAATCAGCAAAACGTTTACTTCTTAAAAGCACTAATTTAAAATTATCTTGCTTTGCAATATGCACTGTAGCTCTAGCGTGAAAAGCATTTTGAATTGTCGCACCAGTTTTTATACAAGTTGTTTTCCCAAAAGGAATGCTAATTTCCCCTGCATATTTTGGTTTTAAAATATGATTTCCAAACTTAATTCCAGTTTTTAATGCATAATCTGCCGATGGATGTTTACTTCCCTGTTCAAATTCATAAAGGACACTAATTAAAGTAACACTAATTCCTTTGTTTACTAATGCCTCTAGCAATCCCTTCATTACTTCTGCCAAACCACCACTTAATGCGTGTGGACCTTCAGGAGAAATAAAAACAATCTCCCTTATTCCAAGATTCGTAAGCATTTCATAAAGCTCTTTTGCAGAAGATACCGCCTTATAACTATGCTCTGACAAATAATCTTTTTTAGCTTTTTGATAATAATCAGAAATTATATCTCTTAATTTTTCATCACCATGTGTGGCATCATATATAACTTCCGATAAATATTTTGAATTTGGATTATCATGCAATGCCGATATTAGTTCCTTAAAAGATGAATATTTTTTCATTCCATCTAATAATAATTTTTTTGCACCATTTTTATAATCCTCACGTCTCTTTAAAATTTTTTCAATCGTAAAAAAACAATCATTTTCTATTCTAAATTTAGCATCATTATTTACAGTTCCTTGCCATACTGGTTTTTGATTTGTAGGGTATGATGCAAATACTGTAGCACCAAAATTTCCCTTACATGGGATTACCCACCTTTTGTGAATGGTATAACTTCCTTGATCATTTTTTTGAATATCTTCTTTTCCAACCCTTAAAGATTCCCAATTATCCGCCACATCATCATAACTTCCAAAATGTACATAAAACGATGTATACGAAAGAAAAGTTTCATCTATTGAAAATGTAATATACAAATTAACTTCATTTCCATGAATATCTACATAAGGGGATGTTAAAAATTTTAAATTTTCTTCTAATTTTATATCAGGAATTATTTCTTGATTATTTTTATTATTTAAATTATCAGATAAAATCGTTGAAGAAACGCCTTTATCTATAATAAACTCTTGCTCAGTTTCTTGCATCAAAATAGTATTTTCATCTAAAAAAGAATCTTTTAAATTTTCATTCATACTCATTGCGTTTTACCTTTATTGAACATAATTTATAAGGAAATTTTTCTTTCAAAAACATTCCCAAAAACCTCTACAATCTTCAGCGCATATCCGCCTCTTTATAAACAAGATGCAAATAACTTGTTGATGTTTCTTAAAAATTTCAAAAAAAAGCATTGTTACAAAACTTTTACAATTTTATGAAAAAACATTGTAAAATTTTAAAGTTGAACTACAAAGGTAAAGATAAATATAAGCTTTAAAGACTTTACACCTTGTTTGTAGTTTAATCTTTTTTCATCAATTGCAAAACAGTTTTTTTTACTAAAAAAATATTAAATTTTTTTTGTTTTTTTAAAAATTCTTTCACATCCTTGACAATAATAAAAATTTTATCTATTTTGTATCGTGTCTTTTTAAGGACAACAATAAAAAGATGGGCCAGTAGCTCAGCTGGTTAGAGTGCGTGCCTGATAAGCACGAGGTCGGAAGTTCAAGTCTTCCCTGGCCCACCATTTACATTACTTGTATAAAAAGTAAAATATTTTCTTGATATCTTGATGTAATTTGTTTTTTATATTAGTATTTTTTCTTGTCTTCATGGTATGTTTTTGTACCAGTGTCAGTTTGGGGGTATAGCTCAGCTGGGAGAGCGTCGGCTTTGCAAGCCGAATGTCAAGGGTTCGATCCCCTTTACCTCCACCATTTTTTTACTTTATCCTACTTTATTTTGCTTTTGTTTTTGATATCTTCTGTATCATTTTAAGCATGTCAAAGTTATTTTTTCCAATCTTCCATTGTTTTTATCATATTTTCTAATAAATCTTTTGCTTCTTTTTCTCTATCTGCTTCGACATAACACCTAAACTCCGGGGCATTTCCGGAAGGTCTTAAATGAACTATTTTCCCATCATCAAAATAAACTCTTAATCCATCTGTCGTGTCTATCTTTTGAATGGAAGATGTTAAAAATTTACATTTTTCTTTTAACAAAGAAATATTATTTGTAAACTCTTTTAAAATTTCAGCACTTCTTTTAGTGTCAAAATTTTGAACTCGATTACTTATTGCACATCGCGGTCTTAATGAAGATACAACTATAGAAAGAGAATCTTCTTTTATTAAAGATAATAACGCTAGATGAACAATTACAGCATCTCGCGTCGGAAGTGCCCTTAATATTTTACCATTTATATCAATGTCATTTTCTTGTAAAAATCCTCCGTTGGCTTCATATCCTACAACACACGATTCCCTATTATTTTTATCTAGTTCTTGCATAGCTTTTATAACATACGGTGATCCAATTTTTGTTCTTTTGATAACATTAAAAAATTGAGAAGATTCCAATACACTGTTTACCGAAACTGGTGCACAAACTCCTGTTGCACCTAAAAACTTTGCCGTTAACACGCCTAAAATATCCCCTGGAATCCATTTTCCATTTTCATCAAATACAAGTGGCCTATCACTATCACCATCAGTACTTACAATTATATCAGGGTTAAACTCTTCAGATAATTTTTTGGCAAGTAATAAATCTTCTTCTCGCACAGCTTCTGTATCTACCGGAATAAATTTTTCAGTTCTACAAACTTTAAAAACTCTAGCTCCTAATTTTTCATATATAAAAGGAATTATATCTCTACCAACTGCAGAATGCTCGTAAAATACGACTCTCCTTCCATACAAA
Organism: uncultured Bdellovibrionales bacterium; assembly: GCA_964531865.1. GTDB lineage: Bacteria > Bdellovibrionota_C > UBA2361 > UBA2361 > CAKMMH01 > CAZHFA01. Next base: position 991 of record CAZHFA010000118.1, on the reverse strand, counting down.
AAATTTAATGGAAAGGCATCTAAAAATCTATCAATATATAAATTTTTAAAAGCATCATCAGGCTCTAATAATTCTTCATTCTTATTTTTTAAAACATCATTTAAGAATAAATTTTCATCAAAAAAAACTTCTTGTGCTTTTATTGCCAATTCATCTTCCTTTAAGATTTCTCCGGTTGGAAGATTATACTTGATCCCATTTCTATCATCAGGAATATGACTTCCAGTAACCATAATAGCGGGTATATTTTTTTCAATTCCATATAATGCAACACATGGAGACGGTACAAACTCTCCCCCTATTGGAGTCCAATCACAATCGTTCACAGCTTTTGCTACAGCATACATAATTCTAGGAGTACTTGGACGCAAATCGCCGGCAATTGCAACTTCACTTTTTTTTATTCCTATGCTTTCTAAATATTGTAAAAAACCTTTTGTATAAATATATGCAACTTTATCAGTTATATTGTCTGCTAAACCTCGTGCTCCGCTTGTTCCAAACTTTACTTGACTTTCATTCATAAGATCGGATATCAAAATTTTTTGCATAATTATATCTCCTTTAAAAAAGTTTTATTTTTTCTTCTGTAAATTACAGGCTTTTTATATTTATTGATATAAAAACTGTATCAATTATTTAGCGTTTTTAAAATAGTCGTTTTATTTTGAGTTTTAAATTTTTATGTTGCAGACTTTCAGCCTGCAATGGTGTGAGTGGAAATGCAAATACCCAGGGTAGCATCTCTTTCAGAGATGCAAACCCTGGGCTACGTCATTTAGCTCCTTCGGAGCGGGGCCATCTAGCGTACATATTTTTTAACTTCGCCCTTTCAGGGCAACTAAAATAATTTTATACGCGAAAGATGATAAAAATAAATATGCAATATTATCAACAAAAAAACATAGCTTATACAATTTTTAAAATTTGAAAAATACATTCAAAAAATAAGACATCAAATATTTATTATATTTTATCTAGATTGTAATTT
>CAZHFA010000117.1:0-5051 GCA_964531865.1 uncultured Bdellovibrionales bacterium | reverse complement strand
CGGATGACATAGCCCAGGGTTAGCGATCCTGAAAGGAGCGCATACCCTGGGTAACATATCCCCTCCCCATTTTTCGGGCTGAAAGTCCGAAACAATAAAATTTAAATAAAAATAGGTAAAAAAAAAATTTTATTCCAAGATGAATATAAATTATTTTTAGATAAAAATGCGGTTTTGTATGATGAAAAATTTTTATGGTAAAAATTATTGTCGCAGACTTTCAGCTATGAAACTTTTAATACATTTAATTTATTGACACAAAATTTCTTTTAAGGCTTAATAACCCTGATAAGAAAAATTATATCTACTCAAAAATATAAAAATAATACTCACATAAAAAAATCTTATGCCTTATATCTCATTTAAAAATAAAAAAACTTGGTTTAATTTCATAAATGCCAATAATGAACAAACCCCTCTTGTCCTTCTTCATGGAGGCCCTGGATATAGTTCTTATTACTTAGAATCTTTTAAATCTCTTCCCCAAAATATCCCAATTTTATTTTACGACCAAAGAGGGTGCGGACGCTCAGATAAAATAAATTTAAAAGAAGCAAACTTAAAATTATTTGTAAATGAATTGGAGACATTAAGAAAATTTCTTAATATAAAAAAAATGAATCTTCTAGGGCACTCTTGCGGAGCAACTATTGCCTTAGAATATTATAAAAAATACCCAAAAAAAGTGGAAAAAATAATTTTCGCAAGCCCTTTTTTAAATGCCAATTTATGGAAAGATGATGCTTTAAATAATATAAAAACTCTCTCAGAAAATACACAGAATATTATCTTTAACGGAATAAAAAATAACGATTTTTTTAATTCTGATTTCATAAATGCGACAAAAGAATATAACAAAAATTTCATTTTCAGATCTAAAATAAAACCATTAGAAATACTAGAATCAGATAATGCATCATCTTTTGAAATTTATAATTTTATGTGGGGCATTAGCGAATTTTGCTTAACAGGAACATTAAAAGATTTTGATAATAGTAAAAATCTAAATAAAGTAAAAATTCCATGTCTCTTTACTGCTGGAAAATTCGATGAAGTTAGTAAAAAAACTTTAGAATATTATAGAGAAAAAATAAAACATAATAATGTTTTTATAAAAATTTACGAAAATTCCGCACACAATCCACATATAGAAGATAAAAATTTATATTTAACAGATATTGAGAAATTTTTAGAAAGTTAAAGACCTATCCACTACACTTTAAGTTCTTACACTATTTTAAATTATCTTTATTTATTAAAAAATTTATAACATACGATGCAATTGTTAATCCAAAAACTCCCGTCACTGTAATAATACTTCCCATCGTGTGTCTTTCCCTGCCGCGATTTAACTCTCTTTCATTAAAAGAAATATCTTCCAAAAGTGCATCATCCCTTGGTAACTCTTCAGAATAAACACAAGGAATATTTTCGATAACTCCCCTTTTTCTTAAATTCTTTCTTACCCATTTTGCTAATGTACAATTTTTTGTTTCAAAAATGTTTCCTAAATTGACTTTTAAAGGATCTATCTTTAAAGCCGCTCCCATGGAAGATATTATCGGAATTCCCCTTTTTGAAAGTTCTTCCAACACATCAACCTTAGGATTTACAGAATCAATCGCATCAACAACAATATCCGGAATATTATCAATAATACTTTCAATAGATTCTTTTGCACAAAAAAAATGTAATGCCTCTATATTTGCATCACTATTTATTTGAAGATACCTTTTCTTTGCAACATCAACTTTATACTCTCCTACATTTGACTCTAACGCTAATAAACACCTATTTAAATTCGTTAAAGTTATTTTATCAAAATCAATTAACCTTAAATTCTTAACTCCACTTCTTATTAAAGCTTCTCCTACAAAAGACCCCACAGCACCAAGCCCTAAAATAGTAACTTTTGCATTGTGTAATTTTTCTAAAGCATCTTCTCCTAACAATAATTTTGTTCGTAAAAATCTCTCCATGATAACAACTAACAATCAACAATATACAAAATAAATTTTTTTATTTTCCAGAACATCCATGACAAGAACCACCACAAGAAGAACAACTTCCAGAACATGATGAAAGATGCCAAAAATTAGATATTAAATACATCTCATTTTCAACTATAAAAAAGACTTCTTCTTTAGAAAATCGATGTTCCCTTTCTGATGAATTTTTTAAAGACTTAAACAAACTAACATAACTTGAATCATTTATATTTTTTTTATCAATTCCCAATTTTTCTAATGCACTAAAAATATTATCTTCATCACCTTCTATTTCCATATAACGCCCTAAAGAAGGTAATACATCTATGACAAGTTCCACTTGAAGAGTCTTATTAGAAAATGTATGCCTAATTTTTTCATACAAAAAAACTGGATTTAACTCTACATCCTGCAAAGCTAGATCTAATTTTTCTAAATCATTCTCACTTATTATAGATTCAAATTCCAAATTACTTTTCATCTTGATATCATCTTGTGATTTCACTTTTTTCTTTAACGTAAGAATCGTTTTTTGATTAGCATCTTCTAACGACCTTTCCCTTCTAATCCTACACACAACCCCTTTTTGATAATTATCACTAGTTTTAAAATCATATAAAAAATTTCTTTCAAAAGTTGAAGTCACATACTCAAAATCAGCATTTTTTATAGCTTTAAAAATTTCATCATCACATTTTATTTTTACTTCTTTTTCAGTCTTATCTTCACTTTTAGAATAAAAATCGACTCCAAGTTTTTCAAGTAACGGAATTAAATGCTCAAAATTCTTATATACTTCTTCTTTCATACAAACACCTATCCTTTTTTATCAATTATTTTTTTTATTATTTTTTCAAGACCTATTAAATTAACATCTCTTTTAGGAAATGGAATTTCAATATTTTCTTTCTTAAATACATTGTAAATTTTAGTATTGATACCATCCTTTATCATCGATCCATCATCAATTTTAGACCAAACACGAAGTTCAAAATCAAGAGAACTCTCACCAAATGAAACGAAAGTGACCCCTGGTTCTGGATTTTTTAAAACTCCTTCTTGATTTTTTGCTATATCACGTAATAAAGCTTTCACTTGCTCGACATCAGAATCATAAGAAACACCTATAGGGAAAACTGTTCTTATTTTTCTATTAGACAATGTCCAATTTACGACTTGCGATGAAGCAATATTGCTATTTGGCACAATTACTTCTGACTTATCATAAGTTTCAACAATAGTAGCACGAAGCCCTAATTTTTTAACTTCTCCTTTTTGTCCATTTACATCTATAACATCTCCCACTTTAATAGGACGTTCAAAAAGTAATATTAAACCACTTGCAAAATTGTTAACAATATTTTGCAACCCAAATCCAATACCAACACCTAATACACCAAAAATAACAGCTAAATTTTTGAACTCTAATCCTAAAATAGAAAGCGATATCAATGCCCCAATAAAAACAAAAACATATTGAATAATTCTATTTATAGAAGTCTGGACTCCTAATTGCACGTTTTTTCTTAAATATACTGTATCTTCTAAAGCCTTTTTGAGAATCCATGAAATAGTTAAAATAAAATAAAATAAAAATACAGCTAATGCTACTCCACCAATTGTTAATGTAATTGAATCTGTTGTAATTCCTAAATTTAGCAAAAAATTCATTGCTTGATTAACATCAACAAAACATCCCCAAGCAACTAACACAACACAAAAAGTTAAAAAATATATACCTATATCTGTTAAAATATTTAATCGTTTTAAAATATCTGCTGAAAAATTTTCACAAAATCTTATCTTAGAAAAAATAGAATATGTCATCATTACGTAAAAAAATTCTTTTACTAATGTTCCTAAAAGCCAAGCTAAAATACCACTAAAAATACTTCTTATTGATGAATCAAAAATCTGTAACGAAAATTGAGAATATCCAAAAATTTGAGAAAAGAAAATAATAACCAATAATATTTTCATACTAATCGTAATAAAATTTTTCCAAAAATTTTTATTTTCATATTTTATATTTTTATGCATCAATACAAGAAAAATAAACAATGCCATTATAGCAACATAAATTCTTATAATTGGCTCTGGAATATTGATAAGTACAAATAATTTTGAAATTAAAAAAGCTATTACTAAAATATCGACAAAAACTTTTACAGATTTATTAAAAATAAAACCAGATACAAGTCTTGCACCACTTATTGAGGCGATAAAAAGTAATACAACTTTAAAAAAGGTTGAAATCTCTGCTCCATAATATGGCGCTACAATCACCGTACTAACAAAAAGAGATGTGGCAATTGCCCGTGATGATAATTTTTTTAAATTCTCCCTCTCACTATTTTTTTTCTTTAATTTTAACAAACCAACCATCATTATTATTGCTAATGATAAATGACATAACAAAAGTGATACTTCTTTTGTAGAAATATCTTTTAAAGAAAAATTTAACAATGTTAATGAAGATAACAATTCTTTAAACAAGACTACATCAAAATCATTCCAAAAAGACTCAGTAAAAAATGACACATTTGTCTTTGTAAAAATATCTTTCTTATAGTTTGCTAGTACTGTATCTATTTGCCTTAATAATATTTTAATGTCTGATTGAAATGCAACAAGTTCTGATTGTACAGTTAAAAAAGGCTTCTCTATGGTGGCAATATCTGCTAAAGCTAAATTTATATTTTTATTAGCTTCATTAAAAATATCTTTTACAACATAAAACTCTTTATAAAAATCTGATCTCCATTTTTGCCAATTAGCCTTGGATAACTCCCATTCTTTTTTTACATTACTAAGTTCTGTCATCTCAGATGTATATGTAATATTTTTATCAACTTGCTCTGAAAGTAATCTTATTTGAGCCCCTATTTCAGACACTTTATCATATCCAGTATACTTAGAATTTATAAGATCTTCATACGACACTTTAAAATTAGAAAATTTTTCCTTATCAATTTTTAAACTATTTTTTGCATTCTTTAAAAAATTTTCATACACCAATTTCGAATCTGCCAATTTGCTATATTTATCTGACAATTCATTGGC
>CAZHFA010000116.1:0-5057 GCA_964531865.1 uncultured Bdellovibrionales bacterium | reverse complement strand
AGTTCTATAAAAGAAATATTTTTAGATTCCCTATGCGTTTTTACCCAACCTTTGAAAGTATATTCCTTTAATTCTACATTTTCATTTTCTGATTTTATAAGATCTTTAATAAATAACATTTATACACTCCAAACTATAAAAATTTTTTCTTCTAATAGAATAGACATAAAGATAAAATAAAAAAAGGATACATTTTAGTAAATACAAAAAAATATAAAAATTTTTTTAAACCCCTTTATTTTTTATAAAAATTAGTTTAAATTGTTCTTGTCATTAACGGGGTGTAGCTCAGTTTGGTTAGAGCACTAGTTTTGGGAACTAGGGGTCGGAAGTTCGAATCCTCTCACCCCGACCATTTTTTTTAGTCATTAAATTAGATTCTTTCTTTAAAATAAAATTAAATGAATATATGGGGAAATAGATATACAAGATATGCGGAAAAATGTGCTGTGGAGATCTTATGAAATCAACAGATACAGGAATTAAACGCATTTTAAAGGCTTTTAAATATTCATATGACGGTTTTATTGCATCTTTTAAAAGTGAAATTGCTTTTAGACAAGATTGTCTTGTCTTTATAATTGGAATTTTTTTTGTATTTCTATTTCCTTTTTCCTATATAGAAAGAGCATTATTAACTGCATCATTGCTTCTCATTTTAATTATGGAATTAGTAAATACGGCAATTGAAACTATAATTGATAGAATTTCAGATGATTATCATGAGCTTTCTAAGAAATCAAAAGATATTGGAAGTTTGCTTGTACTTTTATCTTTTATTAATTTATTTGTAATTTTAATTTTAATCATTATAAAATGAAGTTTATCATCAATTGCAAATGTTTTTATTTATCTTATTTGATATACAATATTTTTTATAACAGACTAAACAAATTTTTATAAATCACTATGACTAGCACAATTGTTATTTTAATCATTGCCCTTATTGTTTCTATTGGTGTCTCATTTTTATGCTCTTTAATGGAAGCTGCATTCTATGCCATTTCAACCCCATACGTACAATATGAGGCAAAAAAAGGTAGTAAATCTGGGAAATTATTACTCCACTTTAAAGAAGATATGGGAAAACCAATTTCTGCTATTTTAATACTAAACACTGTGGCACATACTTGTGGAGCTTCAGTTGCTGGCTGGGCTACAGGGCAACTATTTGGACCAAATGCTCTTGTGCCTTTTTCTATTGCATACACATTAGCAGTCTTATATTTAAGTGAAATACTTCCAAAATTTATTGGAGTTGTATATTCAAAATTCATTGCAAAACTTTTTGTAATTCCACTATCTTGGTTAGTAAAAATATTAGCTCCACTAATATATGTTTCTGATTATATGGCCAAAAAAATTCAATCAAACCATAGAGAAGAAGTTTCTGCAGAAGAAGTCTTATCAATGGCAGAAATGGGGACAAAAGAAGGTTCTCTTGATAATTTAGAAGGAGCCGTTATAGAAAACATCATAGGATTAGATCAAATTCTTGTAAGAACTATTATGACACCAAGAACTGTAGTTGTAAGATTTTTAGAAAATTCAACATTAGAAGAAATATCTTCAAAACTTGAAAAATTAGCATTTTCCAGAATTCCACTTTATAACGAAGCTGAACCAGATATATTAACAGGCTATGTCATGCAACGAGATATATTACTTGAGCTAATTAATGGAAATAAAAATAAAACTTTAAAACAGCTCACTAGACCTTTAAAATCAATTCCTGATTTAATGCGTTGCGATTCATTATTACTAGATATGTTCAAATCAAATGAACATTTATATTCTGTAATAGATGAATATGGTGGACTTGCTGGGATTATTTCACTTGAAGATATTATTGAAAAAATTATTGGTCATGAAATCGTTGATGAATATGATGCTGTAAGTAATCTTAGAGCTGTAGCAAGATTATTAAGATTTAAAAAATGCCAAGAACAAATTGCAAAAAAATTTTAATTCTTTTTAATTAAATAATTTTTTGAATACGAAAAAAAGATAATTGTTAGTAATAACACTAACCCTATCGAAAACCACCCTACTGGCTCAGACACAAGAAAATATCTTCTTGCCATTTTATGCATGACAACATTAGGAGCTTCTCCTGTTGAATAAATAAAAAGCTTCATTGCAATTACCCATCCAGAATGAATGCCAATATTGATATAAATAGATGAAAATTTTTGCATAATAATACAAAGGACAGTACCAACCAAAAAAAGCCCAAAAAAAGCTTTAAAAAATCCGGGGAAAAACATCGTACGAATAACATCCACATAATATTCAAAACCAACAGTTAAAGACCATGAAGAATAAACAAATGTTTTATCAGGAACAATAAAATGAACACTTGAATAACATAAGCTTGAAAAAAAGATTGTTAAAACAATATTAAACTTCTTCCTAAAAAAATTTAATAAAATAACTCTAAAAAAAGACTCTTCTAAAAAAGAAATTAGTATCGCTCCAATAACTGTTTTTAAGATTTTTGGAACATAATAAGACATATCTTTTTTTACCCATACAAACTCCTGTTGCATATCAATAAAAAAAACAAGAAATGCAGAAACCCCTAAACTAATAAAAATTGATATAAAAAATTTTTTTATTGCCTCTCTTGTGGAATCTTCTTTTAATTTTTTAAAAACATCATTAAATGAAAAAAATTTTCTTAAACATAATAAAAAAATAAGTACTATTACCATCAAGGCCCTATCAAGGACTCTAGAATATGGATAAATATTTTTTCCAAATATCATTTGAATGCAAGAATAAATTGGCGGAGTGACAATTGCCCCAATAAAAAGAGAACCAAAAATTAAGAATATAAAAGATTTAATCATTTTTTTATTTTTTATAAATATCATGAAAACATTACATGAAATCTCCAGAACTTTTCTAATTTATCTAAACCAAACCTTTTTAAATTTAACACAATATCATCAGTAGATAATTCTTCATCAATTTTTTCTAAATATTTTTTTGAAAAAAAATTATCTGCATATGCAATTAGTTTTTCTTCTATTGTAATAGGCTCCATTGCCTTGTCTCCTATTCCCAAATGTATAACTTCTTTTTGATTTAATCCAACTCCAAAATGACGCATGCAAATATCACTATATTTTTCAAATTCTGTTCCCTTCAACATCTCAGCTCCTAACACTCCATGCCATAAATATGGCTTCTCTCCAAAACAAAAAAGATTAGGTGTATTAGTACGTATAATTCCAATATCATGTAACAATGAAGCTTCAAAAATGAACTGTTCATCAAGCCCTAGTTTTCTATCTAAATTTATTTTTAAAGCCTTATCTGCGACGTGAAAACTATGTCTTAATAAAATATCTTTTGTTTTTTCGTTTTTATTATAAAATTTATCTATAATATATGGATACTTTCTCATGTTTTTTATATTTCCTTACTGATACGAACTGCAGATATATTAGCTTGAATTTCATCAAAACCTCCAAAAGAATTTACTTGGGGTTTAAATACGATATCTACTTTTTTTCCTTCCTTTAACATTGGATGCTCAACTTGCTTCCAAATTATACCGGAAATAATTTTATCAGAAGAATCAGAAAGCACAACTTTTAAATGTGCATCTCTTAATACATAAGTTTTTTTTACTAATAAATTTTCACATAACAGTTGAACATTAGGGTTTGCCATTCCAAAAGGTGAAAATAAATTAAATTCATCTACGATATCCTTAGTTAAATCCTCTAAAAGAATTTTCGTATCAGCTATAACTTTTGGAATATAATCTATTGTTTGTAATTTTCTTTCACAAAATTTACTAAATTCTTCTGAAAAAATTTTTATATTTTCTCGTTTCACTGAAACTCCCCCAGCCATTTCATGACCACCAAATTTTTCAAGATATTTTGAAAGTGATGTTAAACACTCAATAACACTAAATCCTGCTATTCCTCTAACAGACCCTTTAAACATTCCATCATTATCCAATCCCAAAACGACTGAAGGCTTATAATATTTTTCAACTAATCTTTGAGCCACTATTCCAACTACTCCTGTATGAAAACTTGGATGCCAGCAACAAAAGCCAAACTTTAAACAATCTAAAGAATCAATTTGTTTTATTGATTCTTGTTTTACTTTTTCTTCAATAGTTTGACGTTCTTTATTTAATCTATCCAACTTTTCAACTATTTTTTTAGCTCTCTTTTCATCATGTGTCGTTAAAAGTTCAACAACAATATCTCCTGTAAGCATTCTTCCAGCAGCATTAAGACGAGGACCTATATTAAAAGAAATATCGTAACAATTTATTTCTTTATTTAAATTAAGAGCGTTTTTTAAGGCTATTATTCCAACTCTCTTACTTAAGTTTATTTCTTCTATTCCCTTTTTAGCTATTACTCTATTTGGACCAATCAAGGGTACCATATCACAAATTGTTCCCATTGCACTTAAATCAAGATAATCTTTAGGATCTATATGAATATTACTATTTTGTTCTTTAAGTTTTTTTCTTAACAAAATTATTAAATACCAAACAAGTCCTGCCGTACACAATTCATATTCACTAAAGCCACAACCTTTTTGCTTAGGATTTACAAATACATCTGCATTAGGATTGTTTTCTCCAACATGATGATGATCAATAACAATAGTTTTTATTCCATTTTTTCTTGCAAATTCAATTTCCTTTCTATTTGTCGTACCATAATCTAAAGATAACAATAACGTTGCACCTTCATCTTTAGCTTGCTCAATCATTCTTTCATTTAATCCATAGCCTTCAGAAAATCTATCTGGAACATAGTTTTTGACATCTATATTTAAATCATTAAAAAGATTTATTAACTGCGATGCTGATGTTAATCCATCAACATCAAAATCTGAACAAATTGCAATTTTCTCGTTATTATTTATGGCTTCTATTATAAGGTCTGAAGCCTTTTCAAGTCCCATCATATTTTTAGGATTAGGCAATCCATCTTTTAATGTAGGATATAAAAAATGCTTTAATTTATCATCTGCTTTAAAATCACGTGCGGCTAAAATATTTGCACTAATATATG
>CAZHFA010000115.1:0-5082 GCA_964531865.1 uncultured Bdellovibrionales bacterium | reverse complement strand
CTCCCGTTAACGCATAATCTTTTACCACCTCTTTTACAGCATGTGTATTTGAACAAACTACCGGTAATCCCCTTGCCATAGACTCTAAAGGTGTTAAACCAAACCCCTCATAAAGAGAAGGAAAAAATAATACAGAAGAAAAACCGTACAAAGATTTTAAGGTAAAATCATCTAAAAAACCAACTTCTAAGACAAGATCCTCTATATTGTTTTCCTTTATTAGTTTTTTATATTTTTCATATTGTTTATCTTGGTTTATTTTTCCTACCATAACCAATTTAAAACAAAAATCTTTTTTTTCTTTATATTTATCTTTTAGTACAGCTATTGTTTTTAAAAGTGTTTGATAATTTTTTCTCTGATCAATTCCTCCAACATATAAAATAATCTTTTCATTTTCTTTTAAATTATATTGTTTTCTAAAATTAACTTCTAAAATTTTTTCATCCTGAAAATTAAAAAAAGATCCGTCAACTCCTAAATGAGTTACTCTAATTTTTTCATATGGAATATTTAAAATTTTATGAATATCTTTTGCAGTACACTCGCTAATTGCAATTAAAAAATCTGCATTTTTTATAGATTTTATTTCAAGCCATCTTGCAAACTTTGCTCTATAATTTCCCTGATCATACAAGTCTTTGAAAATTAAATAAATTAAATCAAGAACAGTTATTATATAAGGTTTGGGGGAAAATAAAGGACAATCTGTATGAGAAGGAAAATGGATAAAATCGACATTCCCTTTATAAATTTTTCTTAATTTTGATGGAATAAAAATTTGCTGACTTATGCTTTGTTTTCCCATTGGAAGCATATCAATAAATTTTTTTTCATATTCTTTAAGAAGCATTGTTTGATCAAAAGTTTTTAAATCTACATTAGAATTATTCGATAAATAAGCATGTATTTCTCTTACATATCTTCCAATTCCTCGAATTGAATGTTCTTTAAACTTAGGATTTAAAGCACTAACATCTAATGCTACTTTCATTTATTTTTCCCCTTATATATTTATCTAAGAACAAAAAATTTCTAAAAATTTTTTAGAAAAGTTTTTAATAGAAAATTCTTCAACTCTTTTTTTGCCAGCAACTATCATTTCATTTTTTATTTTCTTATCAGTTGAAACTTTATATAAAAGTTCTGCAATTTTTACATGATCTTTTTCATTTATTAAAATCCCCCCATCTCCTACAGTATCTTTTAAAGCTGTGCCGTCAAAAGAGATAACTGGAAGTGAAAAATTCATAGCTTCTAAAATAGGGACACAAAACCCTTCATGTTCGCTTAAACAAATATATGCAGAAGAATTTTTATAAAACGCCTTTAATTCTGTATCCGCAACGGCACCACAAAAGTAAACAGAATCTTCAAGATTAAGATCATGAATTAATTCTTTTAACATAAAAGAGTAAATTTCTGTATCCGTATCTATTCCTACCAAATAAAGCTTTGAATTTTTTTCTATTTTTGAATGTAAATAAAAAAAACTTTTTATTACATCTTCAACACATTTATTTTTTGCAAGACGTCCCACGTGTAAAATATTTATAGGGTCGCCTTTCCTTAAAATATTTTTTATTCCCTGATTTTCTTCGATATCCCATTTTTTATCATCAAATGGAAGTGGTAATACTTTTGAATTTATTCCCATCAAAGACAAATCTGATGCATTAAAATTAGAATCTGAAATAATCATATCAGAATTTTTACAAAGAAATGGAAGCTCTTTTAACCCCTCTTCTATACTACAAGCTACTCTAAAATTAATTCCATCAAAAAATTTCTTAGGTGTGATGTTGTGATAAATTAAAAATTTCTTAGCATTTTTTAGATTTAAATAAACGTTATTTAAATCAGAACCAATAGAATAATGTAAAATTATTTTTTGATTAGGAATATCGTCGATTGTTTTATAATCTTTCGTAAGTCCTTGATATTTGGAATGAGTATTGATAGCGTAAATTTCACTATCAAATCCCTTTTCTTTTAAGATTCTTTGTATCGTAATAACTTCACTTGATATTGCATCTCCGTAACTTAACGTATGAACTAACTGATGTATTTTTTGTGTCATAATTTTTGCCTTGAAAAAATTTTTATAACAAACTGCCCTATAATAATTCTATAAGTGCCTCTTTATTTCTATCATAAATTTTTATAGCTAAAAATAAAGTACATAACGTTACAAAAAGCATTATATAAATTATATTTAACATAGGAATTTTTCCATCTAAGATTAAATTATGATACGCGATTGTAAATACTGCAAAAGGATTACAATATACTGTCCATCTAAATTTTTCTGGAATAGTTGTCATGGGGTAGAGTATTGGAGATAAAAAGAAAAGAAAATTTAATATATTTCCTAAAAGATGCTGAGTATCTCTTAAGTAAACATTTGACACTGCCAAAATAAGCCCAAGAGAATATAAAAATATAAACTGAATGAAAATAAGTACTGGCAAAAGTAATAATGTAGTATGAAAAGGCTCTCTAAAACAAATCATAAAAATAAAAAGAAGTGGAAGAGAAAATAAAAAATTTATAAAAGTTGTAAGTGAAGATACTGCAAGCAAAATATGCGGAGGAAACATTGATTTTGTAATTAGATATGCACTATTTGTAACTGATACTGAAGATTCTGTTAAAGCAGACGTAGTCCAGATCCATTGCAAAAGTCCAACAAAAAGAAAAATTGTATAATTATTTACATCATTAAATCTTATATAAAACTTAAAAACGATTGTATAAACAAGCATAAGACAAAGTGGATTTAAAAGTGTCCAAAAAAAGCCAAGGACTGAACCTCTATATCTTGAAGCTAGAAACCTTAGAGTTAAAGCATTAACTAATGTTTTATATTGTTTTAAATCTTGTAAATTCTGGGCTAAACTCATTTATACTTTGCTCCGTTTAAATATTTTTACATAAACTTCCATTCATGTTCTGGTAAAATGATTCCGACTTGGTTTGTATTTATTCTAACTAAAAAATTTAATACATTTTTTTGATAATCATATGAATATCCATCTTTTGCGTGTACAGCAACATCTATAAAATATTTTGCAGGAAGAAGTGGTAATTTTTTTATTTTATAAACGACTTTCCCTTTATCTTTTAATAATACCTCAATGTTTTCAATATCTGTATTAGTTCCATTTATCACGAGCCCATCGGAGCGATTTATCGAAATTCCAAATATTGGGGCTTTGATTTTTTCGTGTGCGACATAGCATACTTCTATACTAAAAGAATCATTTGTATTATAGACATACGATTCTTTACCTTCTGCATTTAAAAGTTTAACACTTTCAATTTCGACTTCCCTACTTCCCCAACGAGAAAATTGATTATTTTTATTTTCATCTTGATTATCGAGATTTTTTTCGCTGTCTTCTTTTTTTTCTGATCGTTCTTCTTGTTGTTTTTTTTCTTCTATTTTTTCTTTTATTCTTTGACTATCTTTATCATTTATAAAACTAGTATAAGCATCGATTACTCTTTTAGGTTCTCCTCTTTCTCTTACCTCTCCTTTTTCAATCCAAATAACTTCATCGCACCATTCCTGTACTGCATTAAGATCATGGCTTACAAGGAGCAGTGTCTTATTTTGTTTTCTAATTTCAAAAAGCTTATCTCTACATTTTGCATTAAATGAAGCATCTCCTACAGCAAGGACTTCATCTACAATTAAAATTTCAGGATTTGTGTGAATTGCCAAACTAAAACCCAATCTCATAAACATTCCGCTAGAGTATGTCCTTATTGGGGCATCTATAAAATCTTCAAGTTCTGAAAACTCTACAATATCATCAAAGACTAGATCTATTTCTTTTCTTGTAAGGCCATGCATAGCTCCACCAAGATATATATTTTCTCGTCCTGTAAAATCTGGATGAAATCCTGCACCTAGTTCTATTAAAGCTGCGATTCTTCCATTTACTTTTATTGTGCCTTTTGTTGGCTTATAAATTCCAGCTATTAGTTTTAGGAGTGTTGATTTACCTGCCCCATTCCTACCGATTATTCCTACGGATTTTCCTTTTGGAATTCTAATTGTTAAATCTTCTATTACATGTATAAGTTCTCCAGAAGATATTTTTTCACGTTTAAAAGGATTTAGTAAAAGAGATTTTAATGTAGTATATCCGCCTTTTTTTAGGGTTTTTTTATTAAAACTTTTTGTTAAATGATAAATATCTAAAGAATAATCTATTTTATTATTTTCTTTTTTGTCTTGAGAAATTTTTTTAAGAACCATTTTGTGAAAAAACCTCTTTTAATGTTTTATTACGTAAATTTGAGGAAGTTGTCGCCATTTTTGACAATCGTCCATTCCAAAACCGACAAACCAATCACCGCTTTCATCCAAAATTCCCACCCATGTTGGGGTATATGCAGATGAAATTGTGCGTTTTAGCAAGACAGCAGTATAAACTTTTGTTGCACCGTTTTTTAAAATAATTTCTTCTAATTCTTTTAATGTTTTTCCAGAATCGCAAATATCATCTATTAAAATAACAATTTTATTTTTAACAGAAACGCATTCAAGGTCAACCAATACTTCTGAAGTTTGTTTATTATTATGATATGAGGAAGCTTTTAAAAAATCGACTTCAAATTTAAAATTTAATTTTTTCATTAAATCAGTAGCAAAACACATTGCTCCCTTTAGAATTGGCAAAATTAGGATATCATTTTTTTCCAAACTATTTTTTTCGATAAAATTATTTATATCATTTGCCACATTGGATATTGCATTATTTATGTATTTTTCATCGTATTTTAGTATGTAATTTTCTGGCTTCATAAAAGGCAACTTCATTATTTAAAATTTTTGTAACAATCAATAATATTTTAATAAATTAAAGCCAAAGCATTGTAACAATAAATTTATTTAACAACAATACATAATACCAAATGGAAAACTTTGGATAAGAAATCGAAAAAAATTATTAAGTGGATTATCGTTACAAGTGCCATCTAAAAATTGTGTCGGACTTTCAGCCCGAAACATTGGAGGGGGATAAGTTACCTAGGGTAGCATCTCTTTCAGAGATGCAAACCCTAGGCTAT
>CAZHFA010000114.1:0-5109 GCA_964531865.1 uncultured Bdellovibrionales bacterium | reverse complement strand
TACCATTTTTTTTCAATATCAAAAATTGATAAATTAAATTGAGTCGTAAAATGATTTTTTAATATATTTTTTGCATTTTCTATTATTTTTTTATCTTCTTCCATACTGTAAAAATATATCATACCTTTTGTAAAAAAAAAGAATATAAGTTTATTTCGAAATAATCTTTTTATTTTTTTACATCTTTACTATTATTAAAAAAATTTAAGTGAGGAATGTTGTATGGAAATTAGTCAAGAAAATAAAAAAAGGCTGTTGCAAGCTCAAGAGACAGAACTTACAGAGTGTATGGTCTATAAGTTATTAGCGAAAATTGATAAAAATCCAAAAAATAAGGAGATTTTTTTAGAGTTATCAAAAGAAGAATTGAATCATGCTAAGATTTTAAAAAAATATACTAAAGAAGATGTTCATGTAAATAGGAAAAAAGTTATTAAATTTTATTTTATGGCAAGATTTTTAGGAATTATCTTTACCCTAAAATTTATGGAGTCTGGTGAACGAGAGGCTGGAGATTTTTACATGCAGTTTAATGATTATCCAGAAATTTGGCAAATTGCAATGGATGAAGATAATCATGAAATGGCCCTTATTTCAATTTTAAATGAAGACAAGTTAGAGTATATCGGTTCCATTGTCCTTGGCTTAAATGATGCATTAGTTGAGTTTACGGGAGCATTGGCTGGTTTTACATTAGCATTAAATAATTCTTCTTTAATAGCATTAACTGGAAGTATAACCGGAATTTCTGCATCATTATCTATGGCATCTTCAGAGTATCTTTCTACAAAAACAGAAGAAGGAAACACAAAACATCCATTAAAAGCAAGCGTATATACTGGAATAACATACATTGTTACAGTTTTTTTATTGATTATGCCATTTGTCTTGTTTGAAAATGTGCTTTTAGCCTTAGGAATTATGCTTTTTGTTGCTTTAATGGTTATAGCAATTTTTAATTATTATTATGCTGTTGTTAGAAGCGAAAAATTTAAATCAAGATTTTTAGAAATGGCATGTGTTAGTTTTTCTGTTTCATTAGTTAGTTTTTTTATTGGGTATTTGTTAAAACTTTTTACTGGAATTGAAGTTTAAAAAGAAAAAATTTTCTTTTTATTTTGATAATGTGCTAGAATCTTTCTTAGGTTTTTCCTGCCGTTTTTTGTTTGTCTTTTTATGTGTTTTTTCTTCTTATAGAATTATAGAAATAAAGGAAAAAAAATGAAAAAAAAAATAGTGATTATTCTTATATGTTTGTGTGTGCTTGCAGTAATGTTTATTCCTGCAATTTTAAATGTTTCATCTTCTTTAAAAGTAAAAAATGATGTAACAGAGGATATCGAAAACATAAAGAACATTTCAAAGGCTGTTAAGAAGAAAATGGAAGTTATAAAAGATGAGGATGCCCGTTTAAAAATAGAAAAAGAAATAGAAAAAAGTGACAAAGACCTAAAAGAAAAAGATATAAATAATATAAGATTTCATAAGGAAAAAATAACAGGAGATGATGTTACTGTAGTTTCCCTAGATCCACTTGATGAAATTGAGTGGTTAATGGATAACATATATTTAGAGGATTTATACGTTGGAGGAGCTCTGGGATTTGATAGGGATATTACAGAAATTCAGTGGGAAAATATCAAAGTTGATGAAATTGTTAATCTAGTTAAAGGGATGCTAACATCAATTGATAAATTATTATTAGATGTTCCGCAAAGTAAAATTTTAACCTCAAGCGAATCATCCAGATTAAGAGCTTTAATTATAAAATATTCAAGTTCATTAAGTTTTTTAATAAGACAAGGCGAGCGTAATGTTTCTGCAAAAGAAGCTTTGTCGATGGTTGTTACTAGTTATAATAGTTTAATGCAGTATTTTAATAATTTAAGTACATCAATGAAAATAAAGGGGAAAAAACTTGATGTTTCTATTGATGATATAAAGTTTGATAAATTTTTTGCATCCCCTGATATTAAAAAAATTACTAATTCAAATTTTAATTTTTTAACAAGTACAAGTATTAATTTAACTAGAGTCGATATAAGAGAAAATGAAGAAAGGTCATCGATTTCATTTAGTGTTGAAATTGAAGGAGCAGATATGGCAAGACTTGAAATCTTTAATCAATATGGATTGTATGAAAATATAGCTGTTAATTACAAAGGAGAGAAAAAAGAAAAACGAGGATATTCTTTTGACAAATCTTATCCAGCTAGAGGAATTTACGTTATCAAAGTTATAAATAGTTTAGGAAAGTATTATTATAAAAGATATTTGTTTTATCCAAGAGTTAAAATTTTTCCTTTAGAAAATGGTTCCTATAAGCTTCCATTTCTTCAAGATGAATCCCAAAAACTTGATGACTTTTTTGAAATTCAATCTGTAAATAGAATAAATGGCAATTTTATTGATAGACAATATATAGAAGGATTTTAGGGAAGGGGAGTGTAAAAGTTTTTTACACTCTCTTTTACACTCCATATACTTTCTTTCTACTTTTTATTTTGTAATGAAATTACTAGCATCTAGTAAATCTTTGGCCGTGAAATCAGGCTTGGCATTATATAAATTATCTTTTCCTGCATTTCCTGTTTCTACTAAAATACTTTTTAGGTTTGCATTTTTAGCGGTCATTATGTCAGCAGTACTATCCCCAATAAAAAAAGATTTAGACATATCTATATTTAAATCCTTACATGCCTGCTCAACCATTCCAGTGTTTGGTTTTCTCCATGTTGAGTTATCGGATTTTGAATGAGGAGAAAAATAAATTTTGCTTATTAAAATTTTTTTTGTGCTTAATTGTTTCATCATTTCTTTATTTACCGCATAAAAATCTTCTTTTGTGTAGTAACCTAACCCAATTCCAGGTTGATTAGTAGTAATGATAAGTCTAAACCCGAGTAATAAGAATTTTTCTAATCCTTCAAGAGCGTTTGGTAAAAGTTTCACTTTTTTGGAATCGCTAATATAACCCACATCTTCTATAATTGTTCCATCTCTATCTAGAAAAATAGCAGGCATTTTTTCATATGTTATTGTTTTGTCGTAAGAACATAAATATGGCATTGCATAGACATCTAAAATTTTATTTATAATTTCCGTTGTTGAAATTTTTTCTTTTACCGGTATAAGTTCTACACGTCCGCCATAACTTTCTACAATTGAAGCTGAGGATAGTTTTTGCTTTGAATAATCACCTGCTTTTATGTATATATCAGGTTTTAAAAGATTGATATTTTCATTATTATTTAATTCATCAAAGTTAAAAACAAAATCCACACATTCAAGTTCTGAAATTAGCTCAGTCCTTGCATCACAGGGAATAATTGGTCTTTTAGGATCCTTGTATTTCTTTATTGAATTATCAGAATTTATAGCAACAATTAAATAATCACAAATTTTTTTTGCTTCTCTTAAATAAGAAACATGTCCAAAATGAAGAATATCAAAAGCCCCAGATGTAAAGCCTACAATTTTTTTATTTTTTTTTACTTCTGTAATAAAATTTATAAGCCATTCTCTTTTTTTTATCTTATCATTTGTCATAAATTACTTTTAAAATGTTAAATTAAGATGAAAATGTGTTAAATGAATCATAGCCAATACTTATAACTTTAACAATTTATCATATTAAGGACAAGTTATAGCTAATGATTTTTACGCTCTCATAAAATTTTTTGTTAAAAATATATCATTGTTAAAATAATGATTTTTTCTTAAACTTACACATGTAGGCTGTTTATGTTTTTTTTATTTTTTTTATGAGCTAAATGTTTTTTATTATTTTTTTTATATTATTTCCGTTTTGGTTGGTGTTTAGCGGGAAATTCGATTTTTTTCACATTACATTAGGTGTGATTTCTTGTTGTGCTGTTGCTTTTACATCCAAAGATTTATTTAAATTAAAAGGTTCGTTTTATAAAAATTTTGCTATTTTTATAAAACTTATATTTTATTTTCCTTGGATAGTTTTTGAAATAATAAAAGCAAATATAGACGTTTCTTTTATTATATTAAGTAGAAAAATATTAGATAAAATTGATCCAATAGTCTTTACATACAAAACAACATTAAAAAATAAATTCGCACAAGTAATTTTTGCAAACTCAATCACTCTAACTCCAGGCACGGTCACGATGTCACTTTTTAACGATGAACTGGTTATTCACGCATTAACATCAGATGAAGCGTTAGAGGGTGTAAAAAAAATAGAAAAAAAATTGTTAGATATTTTTAAGGATTGATTTTTACAAATGGATATTTTGAATGTCTTTTATATTGTTGCAATTTGTCTTGTGCTATTGATGTTTCTTGTGATTTATAGGCTTATAAAAGGGCCTACAATGATTGATAGGGTGTTAAATGCAAATATCATTGGGACAAAGGCTGTGTCTTTGCTTATTTTAGTAGGTGTGATTTTAGGTAAAATTGATATGTATGTAGATTTAGCCCTTACATATGCATTATTAAATTTTTTATCTTCTCTTGTTGCAGGACGTTTTTTAAAACACTCAGTTAGGCGTTGATTTTATTTTTTTTAAGGATTTACACTTTGTTTTACGTAGATTTAGTTATCATATCTTTGTCATGTCTTTCTGTAATATCATTTGCAATCGCTGTAGTTGGAGTTCTTAGATTGCCTGATTTTTATACAAGAGTTCATTCTGCCTCAAAAGGGGATACTCTTTCAACAATGCTTATTTTGTCAGCCGTAATTGTGTATTTGTTAAAGATGGATTCATCGTATATTACGTATTTAACAGTAATTAAAATATGTTTAATAATACTTTTTATGTTTTTAACAGGTCCAACAGGAATTCATACTTTAATAAATGCTGGATATGAGTTAGGCAAAAAACCTTTTAAGAAAAAAGATAAAGAAGAGGAAAAAGAGTAATGGCACTTTTTGAATTTTTAATTTTAATTGTTTTAGTTATTATTGCTTTTTTAGCACTTAATATAAAAAATCTTTTTGCGGCCACCGTTTTGTTGGGAGGATATAGTTTTTTAACATGTATTTTACTTGCTAGCATGTATGCAGTTGATGTTGCTTTTACGGAAGCATCAGTAGGAGCTGGGATAAGTACTGTGTTAATGCTTGCAACA
>CAZHFA010000113.1:0-5142 GCA_964531865.1 uncultured Bdellovibrionales bacterium | reverse complement strand
AATGCCATTTTATATGGCAATGTTTTTAACAATTAAAAAGGATGATTAGAAGAAGAGGATAAAAAAGAGGACACCCACAAAATCCGCAAGGAAAAAAATTTGTTTTTGAAGGGGATTAAAATAAAAATTTTCTTCAGTTATTTATTGGGTGTCCCCAAATAAAATTTTGAGTCGGCAGATAATGAAGAATATAAATCAAATGATACAGGGATAATAGGGGAAGTTATAAGCGAAGAAATGCAGTATGGTTTTAAAAATGTGGAAATGGTTGTAGGAGAAAAACATATAGTTCCGTATTATTTTGTGAAAGGGACGAAAGCATATTTGGATATATATTCAGAGGGACAAAATAGTAGTGATGTGAATTTTTCTGTTTTAGGTTCTAGTGATGTAGATGTATCATTTGAAGTTGAGGCGAAGTCAAGACTAACGATACCGGTAGATTCGATAATACAAAAGAGAAATGGTGTAATATATGTGAAGTCAAATAATCCAATAAGTGTGAGTTTAAGGGAAGTTGTAAGTGACAAAGTTCAAGAAAATATTATGTCGCAATCGTTAAGTGGAGACATTAGTGAAGATTTAGATTTTAATAATGAAGAAGCAAAATATAATCCGTTGCCATTAAGATGTAATGGGTATGATGACAGTGATAAAGATGGATTATGCGATTTTCAAGAAAAGAACTTAGGAACAGATCCTAAAAATAATGATACGGATAAAGACGGTATAGGAGATGGAGAAGAGGTGTTTTGGTATTTATCATCTCCACTAACGCAGTATACAAGTACAAATGGATTAACAGATAAAGAGAATATAGAAAGTGGAACTTTACCAATATTAATTGATGGGAATAAGGTTGTAAAATCAAAATTATTAAATAGCAAAGAGACGGAAAAAGCTAATAATGTTGTTTCTGAGTGTGATCCGCAAGATCCAACTTATGGAAATTTTATATCTAACAATAAAGGTTGGTTGTCATTAAATTATTTGTGTAAAAGTGGAGGGCTTAAAATTTGTTTTGAAGAATCGTCTGAGGCGACTAAAGAAGTTTGGGATTCGTACAGAAATGTAGTAAATCATGTTTTAAAAAATATATTGGACTTGCACAATCTTTAGGTCTTTCTTGTGCTAAGTGTAGTTTTAAAGAGGTTGATGCTTCTAATAAAAATTGTAATTTAAGATTTCAATCTAATGGAAGTTGTTGTGGTGGAAATTCTGGAAGAACATGTTATGACGAAAAAACTATGTGTATAGGGACGCTTTCAGAGGCGATTATTGCACATGAGTTAACACATATATTTTTTGGTTTAAAAGATAGATATTATCAAAATGCTTGTTATGAGCAGTGTTCCATGATGTCAGAGAGTGTTTACCAAACCCCTTGTCTTTCGGATGTCGATAAATTATCAATAGCAAGGCAAGTTTGCAGGCAAGGTATACAAGAAAAAGATACGAATGCAAGGACAACATCAGAAAATAGTGTTACAACGGTTACGGAAGGATGTAAAGATGGAGCGTCAAAAATAGTTTGCATTATAAGGGGGAAAAAGACTGAGTCTCCTTGTTATAAAATTCCAAAGGGAGATGCTGGAGTAGCAAGCTGTGTTCATAAATGTAATAAGTGTGAGCAATCTTATATCGATCAAGAAAGTGTGGAAATCGGTAGTTTTAGCAACTGTCAAGATTGTAGCGTGCCTGTTCCGACAAGCACTCCGACAAGAGAAATGACAGAAACCTCTATTGTGGACGCAACATTTACACTGACATCTACATCAACATTTACTAAAACATCTACGAAAACGCCGACAAAAGTTGTTGTGACAACGCCGACATTTACATCAACATTTACTAAAACATCTACAAAAACGCCGACAAAAGTTGTAGTGGCAACGCCGACATCTACACCAACATTTACTAGGACATCCACCAAAACGCCGACAAAAGTTGTAGTAAATACGGTTACTCAAGCGATAACAGAACCTATTCCATTTCAAGGAACTTCGACAATTGCCCAAACGTCTCCGTGTGGAAAGTGTGATTTTCATCAGATATGCAAAAAAATAATATCTGGAGCTAGGGCAAATGAGAATTCGTGTTTTGAAACTGCAAATGCAGGAGTTAATAAGTATAATGAAAGTGAATATAAGTGTGTTGATGTTGGTTTTGTACCTTGTAGAGCTTATTTAGGGGAAGGAAATGATTCTGACGGAAAATTATATAAAGATTATGAATGCCCAGCAATGTTTACTCAGAATGTTCCATTATCTTGTTGTGATTATTCAACTGAAAATGCTAACAGTCCTTGTTTGTATAACCTTACTCCAAAGAATAATACCGATGGGCAAGAATATTGGGTGTTAATGAGCGAACAAGGAGGCGTAGATATAAAAAATATGAAATTTATAGTTAAGCCTTTACACAAGGATCCAACTATAATACCGACGTCTCCGTGTGGCAAAAAATGTAATAAATGGGAAGAGTGTAAAAAAATAATTGCAGGTTGTAGATCAAATGATAAGTCTTGTTTTGATCCAGCAGATTTAGGAATAAATAAATATGATGGCAAGGAATATCGTTGTGTTCATATGGGTTTAACAATATGTAGATCTTATTGGGGACAAGGAGGAGGTGGAGGTTGGGTAAGTGAAAAATACAGAGATTATGTATGTCCAAATAGAGTTTATAATGCTCCACTATCTTGTTGTGATTATTCAGCTAATAATTTTAAGACTCCATGTATGTATACAAACGAAAAAAATATTTATCCAGGAATTGGTGTGTCTTATTATGCAGCAAGTGAAGATTTAAAAATTTTCGAACAAAAAATTTGGACTAAAGATGGAGCAGTATATTAGCTGATATTTTTTACACTCTTTTGTTGGGTGTGAGGATTTATGTAATACTTCCCAATTTAAATATTGGTAAGTACATTGCTATAACGAGTCCTCCAATAATGACACCTAAAAATAGTATCATTAATGGCTCAATAAGTTGCTTCATAGCTCCAACAGAGTTATCAACTTCTTCATCATAAAAATCCGCTATTTTATTTAGCATGGTATCTAATGCACCGCTAGATTCTCCGACTCCAATCATTTGAATTACCATTGGTGGAAAAACTACTGACTCTGCTAAAGTATCCACCATTTGTTTTCCTTCAGAAATCGATAATCTTGCTTTTAATACATCTAATTCTACCACCTTATTTCCAGCGGTCTTTGAACAAATATTTAAAGCGGTTAAAATAGGAACTCCTGAAGTTAACATTGTTCCAAGTGTTCGCGAAAATCTTGCGACAGCTACTTTTTTAATAATATCTCCGAAAATTGGAAGCTTTAAATAAATAGGATGTAAAAAAAGTTTTCCTTTTTCTGTCTTTGAAAAATAAACAAATCCTGTTATTAGTGAGATAAATGACGCTGATAAAATAAGAAAATAATCAACAACAAAATTTGAAAGGTTTATTACTATTTGTGTTGGAAGTGGAAGAGCTGCACCAAAATCTTCAAAAAGTTCTGCAAAAGTCGGAATAACAAAAACAAGCAATACTGTTGTAACAATAATTGCCGCACTTATCACAACTGCAGGATAAATCATAGCAGTTTTTATTTCTCTTTTTAATTTTATACTTTTTTCAAGATAAGTTGAAAGACGAGCTAAAATTACATCTAAAATACCACCATTTTCTCCAGCATCTACCATATTTACATAAAGAGTATCAAAATTTTTTGGAAAATTTTTTAATGCTTCAGTAAGAGTTTTTCCTGATTCGACTTCTTCTTTTATTTTTTCAAGCATTTTTTTAGCGGCTTTGTTGGGATTTTGTTTTGCTAAAATATTTAATCCTTGAACAAGAGGAAGCCCTGCATCAATCATAGTCGAAAATTGTCGTGTAAAAATTGATACATCTTTTTGCTTAACTTTAGGACCAAGAAAAGGAATTTTTATTTCTTTATCCATTCCCGTTCCCTTTTCACGAATTTTATTTGAATTTGGTGTAATATTTCTTGCCTTTAGTAGATTAAAGACATTTATTTTATCTGATGCCTCAATCTCTCCAGATATTTGATTACCTTTGTTATCAAAACCTTCCCATAAAAAAGTAGGCATGTTTTTTTTCTCCTATTTTTATAATGTAGTAACTCTAATTACTTCTTCAAAAGATGTAACACCTTCTTTTAATCTTAATAATGCAGAATCTCTAAGAGTTAACATTCCAAGTTCTCGAGCTTTATTTTTTATTTCTCTAGTATTTGCTCCTTTCAAAACTAACTCTGAAATTTCTTCCTTCATTGGCATTACTTCATATAATGCAACACGCCCCTTATACCCAGTTTGTGAGCATTTATCACATCCAACGCCTCGTTTACAATGAAAAGAATCGACTTCATTTTCAGGTACTCCAGCTTGAAGAAGTAACTCTTTACTTATACTTTCGTCATCAACCTTACAGTTTTGACAAACTCTTCTTGCAAGTCTTTGTGCTAATATTAAGTTTATCGAAGAAGCTACTAAAAAAGGTTCCACTCCCATATCTAATAATCTATTTATCGTTGAAGGAGCATCATTTGTATGAAGTGTTGATAAAACTAAATGTCCTGTAAGAGATGCTTTTATTGCAATTTGTGCAGTTTCAAAATCTCTTATTTCTCCAACCATTATAATATCTGGATCTTGTCTTAAAAATGCCCTTAATGCCGATGCAAAATTAAATCCAATATCTTCATTCATTTGACATTGATTTATTCCCATAAGATTAAATTCTACGGGATCTTCCGCAGTATTTATATTTGAGCCAATTTTATTTAATTCTGATAATGCAGAATATAGTGTAGTTGTTTTTCCAGAACCAGTAGGGCCTGTAACCAAAATCATTCCAAATGGTTTGGATATCGATTCTTGGAAATCTTTTAATTGTTCATTTGTAAATCCTAATTTTGTCATATCAAGTTGAAGATTTGCTGTATCCAATAAACGAAGACAAACTTTCTCTCCAAATAATGTAGGAATTACATTAACACGAAAATCCATCTCTTTCTGATCTTGTAATTTTAATTTTATTCTACCATCTTGTGGAAGTCGTCTTTCTGCAATATCAAGACTTGCCATGATTTTTATTCTTGATGTAATAGCGTTTTT
>CAZHFA010000112.1:0-5214 GCA_964531865.1 uncultured Bdellovibrionales bacterium | reverse complement strand
GCAAAAAAAGAGAACATTTCTTTTTCAAAGAAAAAGATTTTAGTTCTTTCTTCCAATCCGTTTATTGAGTTCCAATGCTTGGCGGTTTTAATTCCTATGTTAAAACATGGAATTATTCCCCAAAGAGTCGATGGATGTGGTCACACTAGCCTTTATCCAGACGGAAAGTTTGGAAAAAAGGTGATTGGAAATAACTTGGCGAAGGTTGTGTACATGATTACACAACTTTCAAAGCTTATCGGTGACGGAAAATAAGTCTTCTCCACTTAAAAGGTTTTAAAACCTACAATCTTAGGATTATTATATTTTTAATAATCCTAAGTATTTTTTTATATTTGTATCTAAAAAAAGCACCTAGAAAAAGATTTCTAGATGCTAAGCTCTATTTCTTAATAAAAAACTAAGCTCCCATAGATATTAGTGACAAGAAATCTTGAGTAGAATAAAAAGAACCAAACTTTTCGTTTTTTCCTGCTTCTTCTTCACTAGCATCTATAATACCATCTTTATTAGTATCCAATGGATCATATTCTGTAGTTTCTTCAGATTCATCTGCTGAAAGCAAAGATGTTCTTAAAGTTTTTCCTATATTTGATTCATTTTCATTATTGTTTACTTTTGAATATGTGTTTTCTTTAGAAGTTATATATCTATTAAAAAAAGAGCCACTTCCTAATGAAGTAATTTCCATAATATACCTTCCTTTCTTTGAAAATATTTCCATTATAAGAAAATTTTTTAAAAAATAATGAAAAAATATCTTCGTTTTTCTGGATTGCAAAAATTATGCCTTTTATAAATTGACATCATTATAAGTTTTAAATATAGTTTTTTGCTTGACTTCGACATTTTGAGACATGATATCATTAAATTACATGATGTTAGCTTTTTATGAGGGCACTACAAAATATAGAATTTTAATCTATCTCCTTAGCTATATCGACATGTTTTAATTCAAAACATTGATAATTTTTTTCTCAATAACAGCTACTTTTAATAAAAGAAGATATTTTTGGGTATTTATAATTATAAAGAGTTTTTCGATGCAGTAATTTATCAAAATTTCACTTAAACATCTTTTATTTAAAAACTACATATAAAACTACATTAACACTAATTTGTATAACCGATAAAACCATTTAAAATAAAAAGAATCGTTTAAGAAGCATCTTTATAAACTTTCTCTTCAACTTTTTCTTTTTCTGCCATTTTGTTCAAAAGCCTCTTTAACAAAGCTTCTTGAACTTGCCTAAAGTACTCTTCTTCTCTTAAATATTTTTTTGTATTGAAAAAGCAAATTTTTTTCTCTGTCATAAAAGCCTCCTTTTTTTACCATTAATTCTTAACTTTTATGATAAATGCTCCTTTTTAAAAAAGATTTTTTATTTTTTTTGTTGTTGTTTTTCTTCTTGTTTCTTTTTTAATAATTTTTCCAAGAGCCGTTTTTGTTCTTCTTGAAAATGTTGCTCTTCTTGAGATCTTTCTTTTTTTTCAAAAATTGTTTCTTTTTCTGCCATGATAACTACTCTATTTTTTCTAAAACAAAAGCACTTCTTGTTGGAAGGTAAACTTTTAAATACGTTTCAATATAATTGCTAAACCTTTCATTTTTTGTAAAAAACTCTTGATTTTCCTCTATTCTATTTAATCCTCCAAAAGATGTCTTTTCTGTGTTAAATACCAGTTTATATTTACCTGCTTCTACTCCATTTATCCTGTAGTCTACAAAAGACTCTTGAGGATTTAAATTAAAGAAAAAGTATAAATTTTTTCTTCTAAAGCACAATACTTGTTGTGCTACATGACTATATATTTTTTCTACATAAATATGCCCGTTTATAATTTTATAATTTTTTACCAACTCAAGCATTGCTTTATCAAAGTTTGCAATCCTTTGATATTGTAAATTTGGATTATCTCTTAAACTCCACTGCCTTCTTGCATGGTGATATGACCAGTTATTTCCTTCTCTTGGAAAATCAATCCATTCTGGATGCCCAAACTCATTTCCCATAAAATTTAAATATCCATCTCCTGCAGTTACAAGGGTTATAAATTTTATAAGTCTGTGTAAAGCAAGCCCCCTATCTATGAGATGATTTTGTTGATCTAATCTCATACTGTTATAAATTAATGTTTGGAGAAGTCTAAAAATAATCGTTTGATCTCCTACTAGTGCTTGATCATGACTTTCTGCATACGAAATAGTTTTTTCATCATTACGTCTATTTGTTAATTCCCACAAGATTCCTTCTACATGCCATTCTTCATCTTTTTTCTCTTTTAAAATCTTTATCCAGAAATCTGGTATTCCCATTGAAAGTCTATAATCAAAACCATTTCCACCTCTTTCATAAGATGTAGCAAGACCTGGGAACCCGCTAACATCTTCTGCTATCGTAATGGCATCAACTTTTCCTTCATGAACTAATTTATTTGCTAATGTAAGATATGTCAAAGCATCTCTATCTAAATTGTCACAAAAATAATCATTATAGCTCATAAAAGCTGTACCTATTCCATGATTATGGTAAATCATACTTGTAACACCATCAAATCTAAAGCCATCAAATTTATATTCTTCAAGCCAATATCGAATATTTGATAGTAAAAATCTTAAGACCTCAGTTTTTGAATAATTAAATAACCTAGAATCCCATAAAGGATGTTCTCCCCTACTTCCTTGATGAAAAAACAAAGAATGTGTTCCATCAAATTTAGAAATTCCTTCAACTTCATTTTTTACTGCATGACTATGCACGATATCAAGTAAGACTCTAAGACCTAAACTATGTGCTTTATCTATTAGAGATTTTAACTCATCAGGAGTTCCAAAACGAGACGATGGAGCAAAAAAATTAGAAACTTGATATCCAAAAGATCCATAATATGGATGCTCTTGTATTGCCATTATTTGAACAGTATTGTATCCAGCATCTTTTATCCTTGGTAAAATATTTTTTTCAAACTCTACATAGCTTCCAACGCGTTCCTCTTCTGTAGCCATTCCAATATGACACTCATAAATAAGAAGTGGTTCATCAGTTTTTAAAATATCAGAAGATATCCATTGATATTGATTTTCAGGTTCCCATACTTGTGCAGAAAAAAGAGCTGTATTTTTATCTTGGATAACTCTTTTACAATAAGAAGGAATTCGCTCCCCCTCACCCCCATTCCATTTTATTAAAAGTCGATATAAATCTTTGTGTTTTAAGGCGTCTTTTGGAAGTTGTAACTCCCAATTTCCAAGTCCAGTAGACACAAAAGCATATTTTTTTAAAGGCTTCCAAGATGAAAAATCACCAATAAGATAAATACTTGTTGCATTAGGAGCACATTCTCTTAAAATCCATTCTTCACCTTCTTGATGTAATCCAAAAAATTTATGTGCTGTAGCAAAATCCCATAAAGAACATTTATCTTCTGTTAATCTTTTTTCGATAGCAGTTACTTGCTCTCTTATTTTATTAAAATATTCTGAAAAAGGAGAAAGATAAGGATCACTTAATACAATTGGTAAAATATTTTCTTTAATATTTGATAATAAATTTTTTTTATCATTTACTATATCTCTTTTTATAACCATATATAAAACTACCTATAAAAAACAAAAAACGGGTTAGTTTTTTATTATGAATAGATTTAAAAAATAGTAAACATTTAAAATATTTTTATTCATATTTTTAAAGGGAAAAATCCCTCTAAAAATATGAACAACTCTTTTGACTTAATAATTAACCTCGTATTTCTTCGCTAGTTTTAGGTATTGTTATTCGTTGATTTCTTTCATCCCACAAATTGATATTAATTTCTAAATCATTAGGATATTTATTTCCTGCTTGCTTAAAGTGAAAAACCACTTGCCCTTTACTGTTAATGTTATATTTATTTTGTACTTCCAATCTTTCACCTTTAGAATTATATAATGCTAATCTTTTTATTCGTCCTTGATATTCTGATGGTAAAAATACAGCAAGTTTTTTATACAAAAAACTTTCAGGACGCCACACAAAATCTTTAGGATATTCATTTAAATAAATAGGCCCTGTTTCGCCAATATCATCAGCAACTTCATCTTGTAAAAACTCACATTCTCCCACAAGATTAGATTTTATCCTTTGAGCAACATCTAAAGATACTGATTCATTTTCTGAAAATTTATTTATTACTGTTCCCAATGTTCTTAATGGGGTATCATCATATTTTGCATCTTTTGATTTTTCAATATCCAAACTTTCAATATT
This sequence comes from uncultured Bdellovibrionales bacterium, assembly GCA_964531865.1. Lineage (GTDB taxonomy): Bacteria > Bdellovibrionota_C > UBA2361 > UBA2361 > CAKMMH01 > CAZHFA01. Next base: position 967 of record CAZHFA010000112.1, on the reverse strand, counting down.
CGAATCTAAAGAAGATTTTCCAAGTGAAAAACTTAAAAGATTTAATAAATAGTTACAGCTAATTTTCCCACTATTTTTTAATTTTTCTAATGAACCATCTGCTAATTCTTCAAAAGAATATTTTGTGTTTTCTAAATTTTCTATATTAGATGAAATATTATTTAAATACTCTTCTCCAATTTTAGTATCATATTTATTTAAAATGCCATAATTTATCGCACTATATAGCTCCTCTTCATTAACTCTTTTTCCATTAGTTAATTCAGAAGCTAAAATTTGCTTATTTGATTTTATTGAAAGAATTTCCGCTATAGAATTTTTAAGTGCGGCTTCATCTAATACAAAATTATTATTAGTAATTTCCATTCTAGTTTCTCCTAAAAAAATAAATAAAAAAAACATAATTGTTTTTTTACATATATTTTTTCGAGAAGTTTCCTAAAAAGTGACCAAAAAAGTAATTTATAAAAATTTTATTGATTATTAGATATTGCCTCTCTTAATTTTTCGTCATCGCTTGCTTCTAACAATGCAATATGCATAGCCTCTAATAAAATTTTTTCAACATCAGATTGAGAGAAAAATATTCCTGTTCCTGTATAGCTTCCGTTATAAACAGATCTATAAATAACTTTTCCATTTCTATTTAATAAAGATAATATGATTTCAGCATTTGATGTCACTAATGTAGACAAAGCTCTTGGCTTAATAGTAACTACCCAAGATGATAATTCACTTAAAATAGTTGGAGCATTAAAAAGTGAAATGTCATATCCATTATTTGAAAAATACTTTTCAAGTCCATTTTGGATTACTTTTGTTGCATCGCCTTTTTCAGTTAAAGAACGACCATCAATTTCACCAACAATTTTCTGAGTTCTTAAATCATTAACAACCCCTATCCTAATTTTTGGAGCTGTTTTATCCTTAAAAAAATCTCTTTGTGCTTGTGTTGGAGTTGGATCTA
>CAZHFA010000111.1:0-5320 GCA_964531865.1 uncultured Bdellovibrionales bacterium | reverse complement strand
GATGGGGCCATACCACTTGAGGGATATCTAAGGCAAGCCTATTCAAAAGCGCAGGAGTTTTGTTCATTGCTCTCCTCTCGCGTTAAAGCAGGTGGTTTCATGTCCACCCTAATTCTCAAGCGTATTGGCAGCACGATAATTGCCGGTGACAATACGGCAAAGAAAATGCTTGCTTGGACAGAAGCCGGCAAAGAAATCCTGCAGGATGAGTTTGATGTGGTCTTTGAAGAAGATGACGATTTTGAAGAGAACATAAGCGAGGTCAAAAATCTAACGGGTGCTGAAACTGAATGTCTTCATGAGCTCGTAAAAATGCTTTCCCTTAATCATGATAACGATCCAAAATATATTAAGGTCCTAGACATCCTGAACAACGGCACCGATGAAAGCGATCAGCCATGGAAAAATAGCGGCTGTATTATATTCTCCCAATATTATGATAGTGCGTATTTTGTGGCTGAAAAACTATCAAAAGATCTGCCCGAAGATGTCATTGGACTCTATGCAGGCGGAGATAAATCGGGATATTTCACAAATGGGAATTATCACAAAGATTCGAAAGACAGCATAAAGGCTAAAGTGAAAAGTCGTGAGATCAAAATTCTTGTCGGTACTGACGCAGCAAGCGAAGGGCTGAATCTTCAAACGCTCAGCACTCTCATTAATCTTGACTTGCCTTGGAATCCAACCAGACTTGAACAGCGGAAAGGTCGTATACAGCGTATCGGGCAAGCCGCTTCAAAGGTCAAAATTTTCAACATGCGATATAAAGACTCTGTTGAAGATAAAGTTCATACAGTTCTTTCTGCCAGGTTAAAAAATATTAAGGACATGTTTGGACAAATACCGGATACGTTGGAAGATGTTTGGATTTACGTTGCATTAAACAACATTGAAGAAGCAAAAGATCGAATTGACAAAGTGCCGGAACAAAATCCATTCACTATCAAGTATGAGACAAAAATACCTGCAACAGAAGATTGGGAAGCAAGTACATTTGTCCTAGATCATGATGAAAAACTGAAACAGTTGTTGATTGGATGGTAAGCATTCTTTTTTCCTCCATGATTACAAATACTATTTTTTAGATGGATGAAATGAAGCGAGTTATGGATCTTGTACGTCTTATATTACTGGAAATTGAAGATAAATACCTACCGACTGTTATTTATATATGGTTCTGAGGCGGTCGCTTAAATTGTCCAGTACTACGGTTAATAGATCGTATAAACACATAGTTTGCTGAGTTGATTAGCTTAGGAAACTGAAGACATTATTAAACAGCCTAGATGTTTGATAGAGATAATAGTTTGATCGTGCTGCAAACTGGTTTGTGATGTGCTTTTCAATTAAAAGGGGGAGATTACAATAGCAGTAACCGTTGACAATGCATTCGATGAATTCATCAAAGATAAAGTTAATCTTGACCCAAATAAAACTGTTCAGGCAAGAAGTAGCCGCGACTGGCTAAAAGAGAGGATTCATACATTCGATAGTATTAAAAATTTTCCCACGTTGTATAACGACATTGACATATATTTTGGTTCTTTTTCAAGAAGAACCAAAATACGTGAACTAGATGATATTGATGTAATGATTGGGTTAAGTGCACAAGGCAGCTCATACGTAGATTCTTTTGGAAAAATTGAATTGACGGTACCGGATACGGCTGAAGATTTATTTAGTTTATGTCATGATAATACATATAAATTAAATTCAAGAAAGGTAATCAACAAATTTGTAAGCCATTTGAAAGACATATCACAGTATGAAAATGCTGAAATAAATAGAAGAGAAGAAGCAGCGACACTTAAACTAAAATCGTATGCTTGGAATTTTGATATTGTGCCTTGCTTTTTTACAAAACCAGAATTCGATGGAAGGACATATTATCTTATCCCTGATGGCGCGGGAAATTGGAAAAAAACAGATCCAAGGATTGACGGACAAAGAATATCAAGCATAAATCAAACACTTGATGGCAATGTACTAAATGTAATCAGGGTTATGAAATATTGGAATAGAAGACCGACAATGCCCGCAATGGGGTCATATTCTTTAGAGTGTTTAATATTAGATTATTACGCTTCAAGAAATAGTTGTTCAAAATACATTGATATTGAGGTAACAGATATGCTTGGCCATCTAACTAGTGCAATATATAACACTATTAAAGATCCTAAAAATATACAGGGGGACTTGAATGTCCTTTCATATGAAGAAAAGGACAAAATTTCGAGTAGAGCGCGAGTGGATTATGTTAAAGCGGTTGAGGCATGGGATAAGGAAAAAGCAGGCGATCATAAAGAAGCCATAGTTAAATGGAAGGAGATATTCGGAAGTAATTTCCCGAATTATACAGGTTGAGATTGATATGATAGATAATGGAATTTCTAACCGGCAAAACGAAGCTAAAAATATAGATAGTTTAGCAGCTCAGAGACAATTATATTTTGAAGCGAAGCGAATGACTTTTTATCAATTTATACTATGCGTGCTAATTCCTATAACTTTTCCGGCATTGAAAAAATTGGGTGCTAATAACACTAATCAACTGGCCTTTATTTCAATATTTGCTATTTTGATTGTAGTTATCAATAATTTCTATTTTGAAAAACAAGTAAAAAGCCAAAGAACTAAAGCCGCTAAAATACAAGAGTTATTCGATACTGATGTGCTTGAAATGAACTGGAATAGTCAGCTTTGCGGATCTAAAGAAATTTTACATAACGTATTGAAAATAAAGGCAGAGAAATATGAAAAAAGAAATAAAACAATTGAAAATTTATTAAATTGGTACCCGCAAGAATATTCTAAGGTAGATATTTCTGCTGGAAGAATTATGTGTCAAAAAGCAAATATTTATTGGGATAATGAGGTAAGAATGGCATTTAAATATTTTCTCATCATCATATTAATAACCTGTACAATCTTTATCATTCTTTATTCTATTATTGAAAATAATAGTTTTTCTGAGACTATGATATCAATTATTAGCCCGTTATTTCCAATTTGGTACTACATTTTCAAAAGATATTGTGAGAATAACGAAACGATTATTAAAAATGAGAAAATGCATGGGAAAATGGAGGTTGTATGGGATCAGGTTATGGAAGGAAATTCTACAAACACTGATTTAGCTGTTGTTTCGAGAAAATTACAGGATAGCATTTTTAATTACCGGAGTAATGGCTTAATGATATGGGATTGGTTCTATTTTTTCAAAAGAAAAAAACAAGAAAGCAATATGAATGAGGTTGCGAAGTGTATAGTTGAAGAATTTATTAAGGCAAAATCATAACAAAAACATCCAAGTGGTCATACCTATACAATTGACGTGTTATGCAATCTATCAAGATAAGCACGGTTATAGCATAAATTAAGAATGAAAATATTGATTCTTGATAAGTAATATAATGTTATTAAGATAGCAGTGATAAGGGGGTTTGGTGTTGTGATAGATCAGGAAAAATTGAAGGATGTTCTCGTAAAATACAAAAGAGATTTTGTGGAAAAACAATGGCCTGCTGAACGGTACAAATGGGAAGCGGTAAAACATTTCCAGGAAAACTGGAAAATTGACGCCCCTGATTTTGCAGCGATGTTCAAACTTTCTTTAGCAAAAACCATCAATTTGCTGGCTTCGTCAAAATATTATCCGGCACAAATGATGCATAACTTCGCCCAAAAAGCGCCGGAAGAAGTGCGAGCCATGTTTATTGATCTCTTTGATGAAAGCAAGGATGTCTTTGAACGTATTAATACTTTCAAACTGAAATCCGAGATAATGCTTGATAAGCACGGCGATGGAGCTAAACAGCATTATCAGAACGAAAATTCTATTAGTACTTATTTATGGCTTCGTTTTCCGGATAAATATTATATTTATAAATTTAGCGAGATAAAAGAAATTGTGAGCGTGCTCGGATGTGATTACGATTTTAAAAAAGGTGCATATGCTGACAATATAAGAAACTTTCTCAAACTATACGACGAAATATGCGCTGAATTACAACAGGATGAAGAACTCATAAATTTACTAAAGTCGCAGCTTACCGCAAATTGTTATCCCGACCTAGATCTCCGTACTCTCACCATTGATGTCGGTTTTTATATCAGCCGGAATTTTGCTCAGAATAGTGATATCCCTACGGAAGAGTGGTGGCCAACAGATTATTCCCCGGGTTTATCCGTCGAAGATTGGGTGGGACTCCTTCAAGATAATGAAGTATTTAATGCCGACAGTCTGGAAATAATGAGGAGCATGAAAGATTATGGGGGCAAGGCAACATGCAAAGAGCTTTCTTCGAAATACGGAGAATCTGTGAATTTCTATAAAAATGGCTCTTCTTCCCTGGCAAAGCGCGTGGCTGAAAAGACAAACTGTTCCGTGATGGAAGGGGAAGAGGATAATTTAAAATGGTGGCCGATCCTTTACGTTGGCAAAAAGGCAGACGCGAGCACGGAAGGATTTTACACATGGAAATTGCGTGACGAACTGGCTAAAGCACTTAATAAGATCGATCTCTCCAAAATAAAAGTGCGTGTTTCTACCCCTCTTAACAAAGAAGAACGTGGCTATTGGTGGTTGAATGCCAACCCCAAAATATGGAGCATTTCTGATCTCGCAGTCGGTAAGACACAAAGCTACACGCTTTATAACGATAATGGGAATAAGCGCCGTATATTCCAGAATTTTATCGATGCCAAGGCCGGGGATCTTGTTGTGGGCTACGAATCGCACCCGGTTAAGAAGATTGTGTCACTTGCTAAAGTATCGAAGGCGAGCGATGGTGAGAATCTGTACTTTGAGAAAACAGAAGGGCTTGTCAGCCCGATAGATTATGCTACATTAAGGAATGCCCCAGAGCTTTCACAGATGGAATACTTTGTAAATCCGCAGGGTAGCCTTTTTAAGCTGAAGAAGGAAGAATACGAATTTATTGTTGATCTCATCCGCGAACAGAACCCGATAATAGGCAGGGGTTTCAGAGAAGCCTATTCTAAAACGGATTTTTTAAAAGATGTATTCATGACAGAGGAACGCTTTTCTGTGCTGTTGTCTCTGCTGATGAATAAGCAAAATCTTATCCTGCAAGGGGCTCCGGGGGTTGGGAAGACCTTTGCCGCCAGGCGGCTAGCATATGCAGCAATGGGTGAAAAAGACGACAACAGAATTGAGCTGATCCAGTTCCACCAAAACTATTCCTATGAGGATTTTATTATGGGCTATAAGCCCAAGGATACAGGCTTCGAATTGCATAACGGAATATTTTTTAGTTTCTGTCAGAAAGCGATGAATATGCCCGACAAACAGTTT
>CAZHFA010000110.1:0-5348 GCA_964531865.1 uncultured Bdellovibrionales bacterium | reverse complement strand
TAACCAAGCAAGTCTACGTGCAATTAAATATGCATACACAGTAGCCAATAGTAAAATCACTGTATTCACTGTTGCGATAGACGAAGAGTCTAAAAAGAAAGTAGAAGAAAAATATAAAAAATTAGATATTAAAACCCCTCTAACCGTTGTTTATTCACCATACAGAAAGATTGTTGAGCCTATGCTTGAATTCATTAATTCTGAAAAGTTCGATTACCAAGAAGGAGATATGGTAACAGTTATATTACCTCAATTTAATGTTCGAAAAAGATGGTCTAATTTGCTTCATAACCACACAACATTTTTTATAGAAAAACAACTTTTAAGACATCGTAACATTGTAGTTTCTAAAATTCCTTTCCAACTTAATGATTAAAAATCTTAACACGTCTTATTTATAAATTAAATAAGCGTGTTAATCTGTTTATAATATTATAAATTCTAAGGAGGCAGCTATCAATAAAGGTATTCTTGAGATCAGTAAATTAAATACTATTTTAGAAAAACAGCAAAATGTCAATTTCAGCATCCATCCGAATCCCGCATCCGATGTGGTTTACATTGATGTGAGTGAAAATCATTTTCCCCTTGACATGGTGATTTTTGACATGGCCGGACGCGAAGTTCTGGCACGTGAAATCCGCGATAATCGCATTGATGTGTCCGGACTTCCAAAAGGCATGTATTGCATTTCGCTCACCGGAAGCGGCATTCGTGCGGTTTCACGGTTAGTGGTGGAGTGATCACTCAGTTTGAATTTTCCGCAAAATTCTTTTGGATATTGCTGCTGTAGCGCTTTACTTCATGGCTGGGCGTAGTCTTCAATGTATAATCTGTTGGGTTGAGTCTGGAGACTCAACCCTGCAAATTTATTTAGAAAGACTACGCCCAACTTAATTGAAAAGCGCTACAGCATCCTGATTTACGATTTACAGAAAATCTTTCCGATATTAATTCCGATGGTTCCTGAAATCACAAAATTCCGTACGGCTGTCGTACTTGTTTTTACCGGCCTGAGGAGGTCAAGATCTGTTTCCAATGCCAGCCATACCATTTTCTGAAATTCAAAGCCAATGCCGGTGACCATGCCGATATTAAAGTTCTTGTACGTTGAATATCCTTCATAAAATGAAGGTGTCGGATTGTTGCTTTTGCTTAGCAGATAATTTCCGCGGATGCCGGTGATTAAAAACGGATTGATGTTTTCTTTGTTCAGATGCCATTTGGCAATCAAATCAAGATTTATATAATGAAAATAATGGACAACTTCCCCCTGTTCTTATAGTGTTGCCATATTTAGATAAAAGACAATCCCTTTTGGAGTTATGTAGAGATTTAAAACAAGGATTTCCTTGGACCATGGCTCACTTATTAAAAAATGAATTTACTGATAAAAACACTGTTAGTGTAACTTGTCTATATAAAGATGGTGTTAATGTTAAATCTTAATTCTTTCATAATCCATATTGCCAAGTCCTAGTTTATTTGCATGTTCTAATTGTCTTAGATAATTTAATTCTGGCCAGAACTCTTTAAAAATGTCTTTATTAAATTTTTCTTTAATTAAATCATAGGAGGCTTTATCTATTGCCACAGGATCTTGGCTTGCTAAAATTGCTACATCTGGATGCATTACAGGATTATGTCCGCCTTCGCAATCACATTTTTGAGTAATATGATTTATATAATTTATAAAAAGAGTTTTATTTTTTTCTCTATGTTCTTTTATTGCCCCAAAAGCGTATTCTGCTAATTTTTCTTGGAATGTGTCGTCAGAACCTTGCCAATTAAAAGATATTGCACCACGCTTGCATGCTGTGAAACATTCTCCACATCCTGCACATTTTAAAGGATCAAAAGTCCATTTTCCATTTTCTATATGAATTGCATCGTGATTACAAAATTTTGCACATAATCCACATGCTATACAATTTTTGTTTATGCTTGGTTTAAAATCTGCATGTTGTGCAAGTTTTCCGGCACGTCCCGCAAGGCCCATTCCAAGATTCTTTACGGCTCCGCCTATTCCAGCCATAATATGTCCTTTTACATGCGAAAGAACTACAATTGAATCAAAAAAAGGAATATCTGAAGCCACAAAAACCTCTTTAAAATGCTTTCCATCTATTTGAACACTACTTCCGACTTGTCCATTTACACCATCCATAATTGTAATAGGTGCTCCAACATTTTCATAAGTAAAACCATGTTCATAAGCAATTTTTAAATGGTCATATGTGTTAGAACGTTCTCCATGATAAAGTGTGTTGGTCTCTATTAGTAATGGTTTTCCAAGTCTTTCTTTTATTTTATTTATCACAATTCTTGTAACTTCTGGTTTTATAAAACCTTCATTTCCTTTTTCTCCAAAATGTTGTTTAACTCCGACAAGCTTGTTTTTAGAAATAATGGAAAGTAACTTTGATTCTTGCAAAATTATATTTGTCTTTTCTTTTAATTCATCTATTGAAGCGTTATTAGAAAGAGGCATTGTCCAAACTTTAGATTTTTCCATAATAATATATCCTTTTTAGAAAATTAATTTTTCTATATTTTTTATTCAAAAAATTCTTTGTGTAATAATTTTATACAATCTTCAACTTCCATATCATCTACTATAAAACTAATATTAACTTTAGAGGCCCCATGAGAAATCATCTGTATATTATAAGATTTTTTAGATAATGTTGAAAAAGCACGACCTAAAATTTCTGAAGCTTTATTTACATTGGCAATTAAACTAATTATCGATTTATTGTAGCTAACATTAACAGAGGCATATTTTGAAAGTTTTTCTTGAAGTTTAGAAATATCATATCGATTATCAAGAGTAAGAGAAATTGATACTTCGCTACTTGCTATCATATCAACAGAAATTTTCTCTTCTTCAAATACATCAAAAACTTTTGCTAAAAATCCAAATTGCCCTAACATTCTTGACGAAATAATGTCTATTAAGATTATTTTTCTTTTTGATGTTATTGCTTTTAATAATATATTTTTATCGTTATTTATAGTCTTATCTACAATTACAGTTCCAACAGCATTTATGTTGTATGAATTTTTTACTCTTACAGGTATTTGTTTTTGCATAGCAGGCACAATTGATGCAGGATGTAATACTTTTGCTCCAAAATATGCTAGCTCTGATGCTTCATCAAAAGAAAGTTCTGGAAGTACTTTAGGATTTTTTACAATTCGTGGATCTGCAGACAAAATTCCATCGACATCTTTCCAAACTTGTATTTCATCAACAAGCAAGGAAGCTCCTAAGACAGACGCTGTCAAATCGCTTCCGCTTCTTCCTAAAGTTGTAATAATGCCATTTTCATCTTTTGCAATAAACCCTGTAATGATAGGAGTATATTCATAAGATTTTTTTAATTTATTTAAATGTTCGTAAATTAAACTATATGTTTTAGAATCTATTTGAGCATTTCCGTGATTAGAGTCTGTTAAAAATCCGACATCCCAAGCATCAAATGCTTTAGAAGAGATTTCTTTTGTATTAAAAAAAGACGAGATTATTCTTACAGAAAGTCTTTCACCATAAGACATCAGTCTATCTTTTATTCTGTTTGAAAACTCTTTAAAAAGAAAAATTCCTTTTAATAAGTCTTGAAGTTCAACTAATAAAAAATCAAAGTCTTTGTTATCTATATTTAATTCTTTTGCAAGATTATAATGAAAATCTATTATTTCTTTTGCATCTATAGTGCCATTAAAAGCCTTATTTCCAGCTTCTAGTAGCAAATCTGTTGTCTTTCCACAAGCTGAAAAGACCAATATAGGTTTTTTATCTAAATGCATTTTTACAATTTTTACAATTTCTTTTATTCTTTCTGCTGTTGCTAAAGAAGAGCCTCCAAATTTCATTATTATCATATATATTTTGTCCTTAATAAAAATTGTAAAACCATTATAATAATAGTGATTTATTGATATATTTCAATAAAAATAATAAACTAATTTCGTTATATAAATATTCTTAGACTTACGGGGGGGAATGCTATGGAAGGTAAAGAGTTAGTCGATTCTCAAAAAACACAAGTTGATTATAAAGAGGAAGAAAAAAAAATAATTTTAGAATTTATTTTAAAATTAAATACGCTTGTTCCTGTCACGACGTTAAAACAATTCTATAGAATTACTCCGCAGGGGATGTTTGTTTCTATAAAAGAAATAAATAATTTCATATCTCTTTTTGCTAAAGATAATAATATTCCAGAAAATAAAGCTTTTAAGAAACTTTTTGAAAATGAATCATTAGATGTTTATTATCTTCTTGAAGGAAAAAATTGTTTAACTGGAAATTTAGTATCATTAGAAATAAAAGAGCCACAGAAATTTAAACTTCCATTTTATTTGGGTTCTTTAACAAATGCTAAAACATATTTACATCCATTAGACCCAGATATACAAAAATTTAAAGAATTTTCTATAAAGGGAAATATTATAAGTTTTAAGCGGGGAGATTATACGTATTCTTTTTCTCAAGATTTATTAAAAAACTTTAATCATTTTATAGATTTTTCTCCAAGAATTTTAAAAGAATTTCCTGATGCTTCAAAATCTCTTCAACAGTCATTAAATGTTTTTATAAAATTATTTAAAAGAGCAAAATTTGTCCACAGTATGCAAGAGTTTTTAATGCCTTTAATGTGTTTTAAGAGCAAGGCATATAAGTTTATGGAGATTGGAACATTAAGGTTTGTTTTTGATAAAGAGAATAAAATTATTGATTTTTATGATGTCTTTGGAAAAAATCTTTATCATTTTATGAGAAAAGAGTTTGAAAAAATAAAATCATCTTATTGTTCGGCAAAAACAGGGACATTTAAGACTTTTCCTGCTAAAAATAAATTTTTAGGTTTTTATACAATGAATCAAAAAGAATATTTATTGCATCCTTATGCATTTTTAAATTTCTTAGAAGAAGCTCCGGCAATGAAGAGTATGGAAAATTATTTTGGAAAGGTTTATACAGTGGAAAAAGCATTTGAAGAATTTTCTTATTTATTTATAAATGCGATTCCGATTGAAGCAAGGAAAATTCAAAATTATGTAGATTCATTAAAGCAGTATTCAAGTAAATTTTTAATAAACCAACAATGGATTTTTGGCCTTGATTCTAAGAATGTAATTACCTCTTGTATATCAAAGAAAGTGGGGAAGTAAAACCTTAAGTTTTTTTAGAAATAAAAGAAAGCTTTATAAAAATTTATGGGAAAAACACCAAAAGAAATGATAAGGCTTATTTTGTAAGTAAAAATTTTAAAATAAATTTATTGCTAAACAAGGCTGTTTTTTATCCACCTTTTACCAATCTAATAAAAGTATTTGATATG
>CAZHFA010000109.1:0-5388 GCA_964531865.1 uncultured Bdellovibrionales bacterium | reverse complement strand
CACAAATACCGACAAAGGGATCTATTCCAAAGGCAGAAGTTTGTGCTCCCCTTGTACCTATTTCTTCTTGAACTGTACTTACGGCATAAAGCCCTACGTTTAATTTTGATTTAGCACAAAGTCTTAAAGCTTCCATCACAACAAAAACTCCTACTTTATCATCTAATGCAGGGCTTGAAATAAGTCCATTTTGAAGTTCAGTTATATCTAATTTATATGTTGCATAATCTCCGATTTCGACGCTTTTTTCGGCATCTTTTTGATTTTTTGCTCCAATATCAATCCATGAATCATTTATATCTATTTTTAAATTTTTTCTTTCTTCGGCTTTTTGTTTGTGTATTGGTTTTCTTCCAAAAACCCCTTGAACATCACCTTTTTTTCCATAAATTGTAACTAATGAACCTGGAACTACACCTGCATCTATACCGCCAACAGAGGCGACGTAAATAAAACCTTCAGGAGAAATATGTGTTACCATAAATCCTATTTGATCACAGTGGCCTGCAAGCATAACTTTTTTCTTTGCATTAGGATTTAATGCACAAATTAAGTTTCCATTTACATCACTTTCTATGGTGTCCGCTATTCCTCCCATCCTTTTTTTTATTACACGTTGCACAGCAACTTCATTTCCCGTAGGAGATGGAGTCTTTAGCATTTCAAATAAAAAATCTTTTGACTCTTGATTCATTTTCTTACCCTTTATAAAAAAAATACACATTCAAATATTTTGATACAAAATAAATAAAAACGAATCGCAATTTTTTAATTTTTAAGAATCTAAATCTTCTTCACTAAATTCCTCTAATAGTGCTTCTTTTACCCAATCTTTTTGTGCAAGAATTAAACGCAAATTATAATCAAGCTCTTCATAAGTTATTTTTTCTGCACCTAAACCAACACTTAAAATTAAAAAATATCCAACTATTCCTAACTTGACACCAATAAGTCCGTCCGAAATTTCTAACGCAGAAACTAAAAAATTTTGTATTTCACGAATAGGCACTGTAACAATATTAATTCCCATATACACAGTGGCTTCCGCAGATTTTTGAATTTTGTCTAAAAATATTTCAAGCTCTTGCCCATCTCCAACATCAACCATCCAACGACATGAATTAGGAGTATTTTCTTTTAAAGTTTTATCTGGATCATATCCTTTAGTTTTTAGAAAATGGCGAACTATTTTTAATGGATCATGTCCTATAAAAATTTCACCTAAAACTGATGTATTAAATCTTCTTACTCTTACCATTATGCTAACCTTTATTTTTATTCCTTATGATAAGGAAAGTTATTGATTATTGTATATGCCCTATAAAGTTGTTCTATTATTATAAGCCTAGAAAGTTGATAAGGGAATGTAAAATCTGAAAGTGATAAAAGAAGTGAGGCTTTATCTTTTACATTTTGATGCCAACCAAAAGCTCCACCAATTGCAAAGCATAAATCGTTTGAATCAATGTCTTGTTTTTTTATAAAGTTTGCAAATTCTTGTGAAGAGAATTTTTTTCCATTTTCATCAAGAAGGATAATTTTACTGTCTTTTGAAACTCGCTTTAAAAAATAATCTCCTTCTTCTTCCATTACATCATCTTTTGACATTGATGCAGGAAAGGAAAGACTAAAATCAGTAATCTTAATATTCACAAATTTTGATAACCTTTTTTTATATTCCTGTTCCCCTTCTAAAATAAAATTTTGCTTTACCTTTGAAATACTTAAAATCTCTAACTTTTTCATATTACACCATTTTTTATTGTTATTTTTTTATCAAGTTTTAATGATACTTTACCGACACTAAACATTGCAAGGGAATTGCTATTTTAAAAAGTACTTTTGGTACCTAAAACCAAGGAAGGTTAGGAGTTTTATAAAGATAAACAGTGGCTGTTTTTCTTTACTTATAAAAAAAATAACTTTTCGAGGTTAATATGGAAATAAATGATAAAAAGTTAAGAGCCGTTGAGGTTTCTCCTCAGCATATAAAGACAAAAAATATTGCAAATAATGTAAGACATGTTGAAAAAAAAGAAGATACTGTAAATATAAAAAGTATCGAAGAGTCAAATTATAATAATAAATCTGAAAAAGTTTCTGAGCTAAAAGATAAGTTTGAACGTGGGGAAAGCTTAGAATATGACTCTATTAAAGTTGCAGAGGCTTTTATAAAAGAAACTGCCACAATACATTAAATAATTGTATTATTCATTTTTATAAAAAAGATTTTATTCTTTTTTCTTTAAATGTTTTTTCTAAAAGATCTTTTGATGCATCTTTCTTGATTCCTTTTATGATTTTTATTTTTTGGGGATTAAATAAAGAAATATCATATCTAGAACCACAAGCTCCAGTTTTTTCCTCGTTTATTCCGTAAACAAGAGTTTTTATCCTTGAATTTTCGATTGCTCCCATACACATTGTACAAGGTTCAACGTTTACAAACATCATACAATCTGTTAAACGCCAATTTTGTAACATTTTTGAAGCCTCTTTTATGGCTAAAATTTCGGCATGTGCTGTAGCATCATTTTTAGATTCAACAGCATTATGTTGTAGTGCTAAAATTTTCTTATCTTTTAAAATTAAACATGCTATTGGAATTTCCCCTTCATTTAATGCTTTTTTTGCCTCATCTAACACAATTTTCATATAGTAATTTAATTTTTCTTTTTTCATATAAATTTTTCTTATTTATTTTTTTAAATTTGCTACGATGTTTAATAATTTATCAGATGTATAATCAAAAATTTTTTTATAACTTTCACAAAGATAATTTTTTCTTGTACCTTCCTTATCTTTTAGAATCCAATTTTTTGGACATTCACCATGACATATAAAAAAATGAGGACATATTAAGCACTCTTTTGATATGCTTTCTCTTTTGTGTTTTCTAAAATTATAAAAATTTTTATTGTCTGTACACTCTTTTATCGATTTTTCATTTATGTTTCCAAGTAAAAATTCTTTTTCTACGAAATGATCACAAGCATATAAATCTCCATTATGTTCTAGGCATAATGCTTGTCCGCAATTTTTTTGAAACATGCAAAGGCCGTGTTCTTTGCCCATCCATGAGCACATAATAACATCAAAAAGTTGAATTGATATTTGATGGATATCGTGTTTATACCAAACATCAAAAATTTTTATTATAAATTCTGCATATTCATCTGGAGTAATTGATTGAGGATTTAAATTGTTTTCTCGCTGAAATCCACTCCCTATAACGCTTTGAACAATTGGAATAAATTGCATAAATTTTATTTTTAAATCATCTCTTAAAAATTTATAAACTTCTGTTGCGTGTAATACATTTTCTTTATTTACAGTTGTTAAAACATTAAATTTAACATCATGTTTTTTTAATAGATTTATGTTTGAAATAATTTTTTCAAAAAACGATTCATTTTCTTTTGTTTTTCTGTTTTTTGAATGAAAAATGCTGGGGCCATCTAGGCTTATTCCAACTAAAAAATTATTTTCTTTAAAAAAAGATATCCAATCTTCATTTAGATTTATTCCATTTGTTTGAAATGCACTATCAAAAATAAGACCATATTTTTTTTTAAGTAAATATGCTTGCTTGTAAAAATCAAGTCCCCTTAGAGTTGGTTCTCCTCCTTGCCAAGTGATTGAAGATGTTGATGAAAATTCTCTTAAGTTTTTTAGTAGGTTATCAACGGTATCTAGATTTATTTTAAAACTTGAATTATTATACAGAAGTTTTTTTGATGTATAGTAGCAATATTTACATTCTAGGTTGCATCTTGCCCCGACAGGTTTTATTGTGATATGAATATTGTCAAATTGTGAAAACATGTTTAAGGAAATCCATGGATAAGTTTAAAAATAATGTAATAGTAATTGTTTTAATAATAATTTTGTTAAGTACAAATGTTTCAAATGTTTTTGCAGATGATCGTCCTAATATAATTTTTATTCTTACAGATGATCAAAGAGCAAATACAATTCAAAAATATATGCCAACAGTATATAAGCAAATTTTTTTAAAGGGAACACAGTTTACTAATGCTTATGCTACAACGCCTATTTGTGGTCCAAGTAGAATTAGTATTTTAACTGGATTATATGCTACAGAGCATGGAATGCTTTATAATGGCACTCAAGAAAAAAGTTCTTTAAATGAATATTCGATAGCAAAGCAATTAAAAAATAGTGGTTATTATACAGGGCATGTAGGAAAATTTCATAATACTTCGGATGGAAAATTTTCTGCAAATAGACAGCAAGAATATGATTATTGGGTTTCATTAAGAGGTGGAAGTGCACATTATTTAAATTCTGTGGTTAATGATAATGGAAGATTTTCTAATAAGAAAAATAGTTATATAACTACTTTTTGGAATAGAAAAGCTCTTGATTTTATAGATGTTGCGGCAGAAACAAATAAGCCTTTCTTTTTAACTCTTTCTCACAATGCTCCGCATAGTCCTGCACTTCCCGATAAGGAATACCAAAATAAATATAATGCAAGAGATGTAAAAGTTGCTCCATCTTTTCTTGACACAAGTGATACTGGGAAAGCTGATTTTGTGAATAAAACAAAGCAAAGATTTTTAAATATATTTTATTATAATACTAAAAATAAAAATATAAGAACGTTTGCAGGAAAACAATTAGCGACGCTAATGTCTGTAGATCAAGGAGTAAAAAGCATTATTAAAAAATTAAAAGCAAAAAAAATTTATAATAATACGGTTTTAATTTTTATGTCTGATAATGGGCTTATGTGGGGAGAGCATTGTTTGCAATCTAAAAATAATACATATCAAGAAGCTACAAAAATTCCTCTTGCTATAAGTTATAAAAAAGATTCAACATTGTTTCCAATAGAGAAAAATAATGATGTGGTTGCAAATATTGATATAGCTTCAACTTTGGCAGAACTTGCAAATATTGATGAAGAAGAATATAAAACTTCAGGAGTTTCTCTTTTAAAAACAATACGTGGAGAAAGTGATCGAGAAGGAGTCTTGATTCAGGGAAGTTGGAAGTTTGAAGGAAAAGTTTATAGCGCATACCATACAAAGGATTATGTTTATTCAGAAACTGGTCACATTAAGCATCCTGAACTTTATGATTTAAGAAGTGACCCTTATGAGCTTGTTAATCTTGCTAGTATAAATGATCCTGAAGATCCAATTTTACTTATAAAGGAAAATTTAAAAAATTCACTTGATGATGAATTGTCATTACATGATTTAAACGCGTGTCATAGTATGGTGTGCAAAGGAAAAGAATTTTTTTAATAAAATGAAAAAAGGCACCGACAAAAACTTTTTTAAATTTTTATTGGTGCCAATTATTTAAGGGTCTTGACTAGTTCTTTTTGGTAAAATAGGCTAAAAAGATATGAAATAC
>CAZHFA010000108.1:0-5415 GCA_964531865.1 uncultured Bdellovibrionales bacterium | reverse complement strand
TTTTTGGAGTAAACACATCTTTTGCATATGGAAATGGATTGTTATCAATTGGTATTTCGTTTTTTGTTGTGGCCATTGCAAGTTTTAGTTTAATTCTTGATTTTGATTTTATAGAAAATGCAACTGCATCTCATGAACTTCCCAAATATATGGAATGGTATTCAGCATTTTCTTTATTAGTAACTCTTGTTTGGCTTTATATGGAAATACTAAGGCTTTTATCAAAACTTCAATCAAGAGAATAAAAGGATAAAAGAATATAATAAAAAAACAAAGGAATAAATTTATGATAAAAAATATTTTATTGATGATGTTTATTTTTGCAGTATGGAGCATTAACGCATTTGCTATTGGTGAAAATAAGACTAAGGAAAAAATAAATATTTTAAGTGATAGCAATGAAGTTATTACTTTAACTCCAACTCCTCTAATTCATTCAACGATAACAACAACACAAGCTCCAAACGTAACAGCAAGTATACCTCCTACACAATCAGAAGTCGAAAACACTAACCTCTCTGTAAAAACTTTGGCAGTAACAACAGCAGAAAGAGAATATAAGTTAAATAACAGCATAAAAAATAGAAATATTCTTCTTTTAAATTATGAAAGATTAATTGAGTTAGTATGCTTTAAAAATTTTTACAAAGAATTAAATTATGATAGCAACACAGCAAGCAATGAATGTAAAAATGTAATAAAGAAAACTCTTGATATTTACCCTTTTTCTGCCACTGCTATATGTGCAAATGTTGGATACAAAGACAAAAGATGCCAAGAAGCTTACAAACATATAATAGTTTCCAATTCTTCAATAAAGAAGGATGAAAAAGATACAGGCATTTCTGAACTTAATGATTTTTTTAAGAAAATTGATGAAGTAAAAGTGCCACAAATCCAAGATGCTTTAAAAAAAGCTCATTTAAGATATTCAAAAACAAAAAAAACTGCTGATTTAATGGCAATTATAGCTTTAAATGATAAGATGATTAGGTACGTTTGTGATAAGATAGAATTTTCTTATTCAAATGAATGTGAAACTTGCAAAGAAGAAAAAAATGATATGGGGAAAATAAATAATATTGATTTTTTTGCAGGAATAAAGGTTGAAGATAGTGAAAAGAATTTAAGAAATAAGGATAAAGAAAATATTTTAACAAAAAAAATTGATAAAATAATTCATTTATCAAAAGATTGCGAAGAGTTTTTAAAATCAACTTCAAATTTTGAACCAAAGTATCCTAATCCTATTTGCAAACAAAAAGGAGAATATTCTCCTGATTGTTTAAATGCTTTAATAAACTGGAAGAAATATATTTCTGAAAAATATCAAAATGAAAGGCAAGTGAAAAAAAATAGACAAGTAGCTCCTCAAAATACGGAAATATTTGAAAGCTTTTAAAAAAATACAAAAAGAGAAAGAGAAATTTTATGTTTGATTCATTACATTCAAAGTTAGAGAGTGCTTTTAATCTAATTAGGGGAAAGAGCGTTATTTCAAAAAATGAAATTGAAAATACGTTAAGAGCTGTTCGTATGGCACTTTTGGAAGCTGATGTAAACTTTAAAGTTGCAAAAGAATTCTGTGATTCCGTGCAAGAAAAGGCATTAGGAGAAAAAGTTCAAAAAAGTTTAACTCCAGATCAACAAATTATAAAAATTGTTCAAGAAGAATTAACAAATGTTATGGGAGAAGATAACGCTGAATTAAAATTAAACGTAGCACCTCCTGCAACAATTATGCTTGTCGGACTTCAAGGTTCTGGAAAAACGACAACCGCTGTAAAGCTTGCAAAATATATAAAAAAAGAATTAAAAAAAACCATTTTATTAGTACCAGCCGATGTTTATAGACCTGCAGCAATTGAGCAATTAAAAAGTCTTGGAATGCAAAACAATATTGAAGTTTTTGATTCACAACCCAAACAAGATCCTGTAAAAATAGTTAAAGAAGCTAAAAAGCTTGCAGAAAATAAAGGAATCCAAGTAGTAATTATTGATACTGCTGGACGACTTCAAATAGATAAAGAACTTATGAAAGAGCTTTCAATTATAAATAAAAAAGTTGAGCCTTCAGAAATTTTACTTGTAGCAGATGCAATGACAGGACAAGAAGCTGTAAATGTAGCAACAGGATTTTTAGAAACACTCCCAATTTCTGGGCTTATTTTAACAAAACTTGATGGAGATGCTAGAGGTGGAGCTGCTCTTTCTATGAAAAAAGTTACGGGTATGCCAATAAAATTTATCGGAGTTGGGGAAAAAAGTGATGCATTAGAAATTTTTCATCCGGACAGAATGGCATCTAGGATATTAGGCATGGGAGATGTCCTAACACTCATAGAAAAAGCCACAGAACAATTTGATATGCAAGAAAGCTTAAAGCTTGAAAAAAAATTTAAAAAAAATGAATTCACTTTTGATGATTTTTTATCACAATTAAAAATGATAAAAAAAATGGGGAGCCTATCATCAATCATGGCAATGATTCCTGGCATGGGAGATATAACAAAGCAAATAAATGAAAATGATGCAAATAATGAAATGAAAAAAGTAGAAGCCATCATCCTTTCAATGACAATAAAAGAGCGACAAAATAGTGACATAATAAATGGAAGTAGAAGAAAAAGAATAGCATTAGGTTCTGGCACTCGTGTGGAAGATGTAAACAAGCTTTTAAAGCAATTTATGCAAATGAAACAAATGATGAAAAAGCTTTCTAGTATGGGAATGGGAAAAATGATGAAGTCTTTTGGTGGTTTAGGAAATCTTAATTTTAAATAACCCTTAAAAAGAATATAAAGAAAATGTAAATAATCTTAAGAAAGTACATTTTTACACTCTCCATTTTATACACTTTTGCTGTCTCCCCCACACTCTTATTTTTATTTTTTTATATTTTTTTGAATCCTTCAAAAAAGATACTCATCAAAGATAATTGTTAATAGAGATATTCTCTTTTTTATTTACAAGGATTACAAACATGCCAAGAAAAAAATTGACTGAACAGATTGAAAAAATTTCTAAACCTTCTAAGACTTTAAAAACCTTAACATCTAATAAAACAATTAAAAAAAATACGAAAAAAAATTATAAAATAGATTTAAGAGTCCTTCCCCCTTCTAACTTAGGACCATTTACAATTGCAGGACTTTCCATGGCACCAACCATAATAAAACTTTGTAAGGTAAAAAAAATAGATGTGATTGGAATTATTGATAAATTTCAAGGAGAATTTGTAGAAAAATTAAAAAGGATCTCATGTAATCACCCATTAACAATTATTACAGGATTAGATTTACAAGTAAAAGTCGACAAATATGAAGATATTATTCTAACTTGTTTTTTTGATGAAGATATGGATTCTTCAAAAATAAAAGAATTTTTAGGACTATTGAATGTAAACACCTCTTGTTATGGAAAAGAAACATATCCAACAAATCTTCCATTAGATTTAATATTAGAGCATATAGATGCATTTGATGGTTTTGCAATTCCAAGCAGAATTGATAAAACACCAAATAGAAAATGCGCAATTCCTTTCTTGGTTGAAAGATACGGATTTAGGACATTCGAACTTGTATATCAAGAAGAATCAAAATCCTATTTTAAAAAAATGTGGCCTAAAGAAAAATTCAATCTTTTTAGCTTTTCAAATGCAAACGCTTTAGCACAAATTGGAAATAGAATAGAAAAAATAAAACTTGACACTCCAAACTTTTCTGAACTAAAAGATTTTATGATTAGAATACCAAGCGAAGAAAACTTATTCATTTAAAGAAATGAATAATGCCGGGGGCGGGAATCGAACCCGCACGGGAAAAAATCCCACAGGATTTTAAGTCCTGTGTGTCTACCTATTCCACCACCTCGGCAAATTCTTTTTAAATTATACTAAAATCATTTAACAAATCAAGATGGATATTGCTTTTTTATCAAATTTTATTTTTATATTTTTTCACCATCATCTTTTATATCTACCTTTAAAGACAACTCCTTTAATTGTGCTTCTGTTGGAAATGATGGAGCATGCATCATTAAATCTTCTGCAGTCTGAGATAATGGAAACATTATAACATCTCGCACAGTTTCTTTCTGAGCTAGTAACATAATTATCCTGTCTATTCCCAAAGCCATGCCACCATGTGGAGCAGGACCATATTTAAAAGCTTTTGATAATGAGGCAAATTTATCTAAGACTACCTCTCTTGAATAGCCAACTACTTCGAAAGCTTTTATTAAGCCTTCAGTCGTATAGTTTCTTATTGCGCCACTTGCAAGTTCATTACCATTTAACACTAAATCAAACTGATAAGCTTTTATATTTAACTTATCTTCCCTATCAAAATCTTTTATTCCACCATGAGGCATAGAAAAAGGGTTATGACAAAAATCGATAACTCCTTTTTCTTCATCCTCTTCATACATAGGAAAATCTACTATCCAACAAAACCTAAAAGCGTTTTCTTCAATCTGATTAAAATCTTTGGCAAGTTTTAACCTTAATTTTCCCATATTTAATAACACTTTTTTTCTTTGTTCCATTGAAATAAAGATAACCAAATTTTTGCTTTCATCACATTCACACATCTTCTTAAGATTATTTATCTCATCAATAGAAAGTACTTTTGCAAGACTTCCCTTATATCCATCTTTGTTAAAGCTAAGATACGATAAAATTTCGCCTTTTGATATATTCTTAAAATATTCTAAAGTCGTATCAAAAAATTTTCTTGAAGGGATTTCATCGACTTCAAATTTTAATGCGATGATATTTTTTCCAGCTTCTAACCCTTCTTTAAAAATCTTAAACTCTGTATTTGAAAAAACCTTTGTAATATTTTTTAATTTATTTTTAATTCTTAAATCTGGCTTATCTGAGCCATAATCATTCATTGCATCTTGAAAATCTATTCTTGGAAAATGTGGCTTTGTAACATTCCAAGTTGAAAATTCAGAAAAAATCTTATAGGCAACTGTTTCCCCAACGTTAAAAATATCTTCTTGTTCTGAAAATGCCATCTCTAAATCAAGTTGATAAAACTCCCCTGGAGATCTGTCAGCACGAGGATCTTCATCTCTAAAACAAGGAGCAACTTGAAAATAATTATCAAAACCTGCAACTGTTATTAACTCCTTAAATATTTGTGGAGCTTGAGGAAGAGCATAAAATTTTCCAGGATGTAATCTTGAAGGGACAAGAAAATCTCTTGCTCCTTCTGGAGAGCTACTTGTTAAAATAGGAGTTTGAAATTCTGTAAATCCTAAATTCCACATAATGTCTCGCATTCTTTTAGTCACTAGCGAACGCATTTTAATAATTTTTCTTACACTATCCCTTCTTAACTCTAAGAAACGATATTCAAGTTTTGTATTTTCCGGTGGATTATCTTCTTTTGATATAGTAAAAGGTAG
>CAZHFA010000107.1:0-5508 GCA_964531865.1 uncultured Bdellovibrionales bacterium | reverse complement strand
TTAGATGTTTTTAATACCTAACTTCAACTTCTTTGTTATGATTAAGCTTCTTGTTTCATGAACTTAATCACGACTTGAGTCGCTTCCTCGATTGTCGCAAAAACAGTAATGCTATTTTTAACCATGTGAGCACGAACAAGCACTCGTGCTCGGTTTGCATCAGATTTCGGATTTCCATCAGGAAAATCTTCAATCACAAAAAAGACTTTTTGTCCACGTGCAATAGCCCCAAGGTAGGCCCAGCCAGTTTCGGCCAAAGAACCAAATCCCTCAGTTTCTCCCGTAACTACGAACAAAATTACTCTATCCGTCGCCAAATGTTCCGCCTCAATTTTCGCACATTCTGGCGTCCAATTATCGACAACGGGATTAAACGACTTAATCCCCGCATTTTTCAAAGCTTCCATAACGGGATCCCGCCATTTGGAATTTCCACATGTTCCAAACAAGCCAACACAATTATTAAATTTTGTCAAAAAAATCATATCATTCTCTCTTTCGTATCTTTATTATTTTTCCTCGACCTAGGAAAAATAACATCCAAAAATTCAACGGGTCGTTTCTATCAAGTGTATTTTACTAAATAGAAATGACCCTTCGAATTTTAAAAATATGAAAATTAAGAGCATTAAAAATCTTCTACCCAAAAAGGCAGACTTGTTTTCCTAAAAAAACACTGCCTATCCTCAGTCCACGGCGAAGGTTATACAAAATAATGAAAAAACGTTACATATTATTTTCATTATTTTTTAAATTTTTTTCTATAACTTGCTCCTTATCCTCATCAAACAACTCTTTTGCTAGTTTTTTAACACCTCTTAAATCTAATTTACCTGTGCTAAGAACCGGAAAATTATCAATTTTTCTATAATCATCTGGCTTTGGAATCCAAAGATTTGCAAGTCCCATAGATTGTAATTTCTTTGTAATTTCTTTCGTATCTATATTATCTATTGTGTGAAGGACTACCAATTTTTCTCCCTTTTTACCGTCTGAAACCCCAGTAACCACACAACATCTTTCAGCTTCCCCATAAATTTCCTGAATAGCCTCTTCTGCTTTTATATGTGGCACCATTTCACCTGCAATTTTACTAAACCTAGACACTCTATCCACTATTTTAATAAATCCTTCTTCATCACAAATGGCAATATCTCCTGTTACATACCAACCATCTTTTAAAACCTCTGCCGAAAGTTCAAGTTTTCCATAATATCCCATCATGACATTTGGACCTTTAATATATAGCATGCCTTCTTCATTTGGACCAAGTTCTTCTTCTGTTTCTAAAGAAATAATTTTGGCACATATTTGAGACATCGGACGCCCTACAGTACCATCTTTTACACCTTTTTGTTCTTTCCAATATCCAGAAGCGTTAAAAAGATTTACTGAAGCAACAGGAGAAAGCTCTGTACATCCATATCCTTCATAAATTCTTAATCCAAATTTATTAGTAAAATCTTCTGCTATTTTCTTTTGCAATTTTTCAGCACCTGCCACAACAAAACGTAACGACTTAAACTGTTCCTCTTTACATTTTCTTATATAAGTAGACATAAACATTCCAGTTGCAACTAAAATTGTAAGTTTCTCTTTTTCAATCATACTTCCAATTACGTTAGCATCTAAAGGATTAGAATGATAACAAGTCTTAAACCCTCTTAAAAGAGGAAGCCATAATGTCACAGCAAAACCAAAAGAGTGAAAGAATGGTAAAATTCCGACTATTCCATCATTTGAATAAAAATGAACTGTTGAAAGCATACTCTCAATATCTGATGTTATATTATTGTGAGAAAGCATTACACCTTTTGGATCTCCTGTTGAACCACTTGAAAAAATTATTGTTGCCATATCATATCTTGACGGTCTTTTTGTTAAAAATATTTTTTCTATTAAAAATTGTGGTAGCAAAAAAGCATATAAAATATATTTTATTTTTTCTGATTTTTTTACATCGGCTAAAAGTTCTTCTAAAAAAATCATTGAATCAATTTTTTCTTTATTTAATTTTTCCAAAACCTTTTTTGCAGTAATAATTTTTTTCATTCCCGTTTGTTTTTCAACAGATAATAAAAAATCATTTCCAGCCGTATAATTTAAATTTACTGGAATTTTCCCTATAAAATATAACGCTATATTTACAAGAACCCCCTCTACAGATGGTGGAATCATAATTCCAACAAACTTATCATCTTTAAATTCTTCTTTTAATTTTCGGGAGATTAAAAGAGCCATTCCCAACGTCATTACATAGTTTAACGACAATCCTGTTGCATTCATTATAATTTTTTTAAATGGCTTTTTCTTAGCAGATCTGATAAAAGAAGTATGCAACAATTGAAAAACTTCTTTTTTATATTTTGTGGCTTCCGCCCCTAACTCTTGCACAGCACGCCTTACTTTATAAGCATTAGCTCTTTCCTTAATTGGAGCTCCAATCAAAATAGTTAATGGATATGGGAGCTCCTTTGGCATACTACGTTTGAACTTTCCATCATTTAAAATCCAACTACTTCCCCATACTCTATCCAAACAAATAGGAATAACTGGAACATTTGTTTTTTTTGCAATTCTTGTAAAGCCTGCCGTAAAAGGAAGCATATTTCCGACTCTTGAAACTTGACCTTCTGCAAAAATTACTACAATTTCTCCTTTCCTTACCGCCTTTGATGCTTCTTCTAATGCACGGACACTGTCTTTTGTACATTTCTCAGGAATTGGTATAGCTCTTAATACTTTTGCAATTGGCTTTACATATTTTAAATTATAAATGCTATCATAAATTAAAAATCTTACAGACCTTGATATAGATGCCATAATAATAAACGGATCTAAATAAGATAAATGATTACAAACCAAAATTGCGCCACCTTTTCTTGGAATATTTTCAATTCCGATAAGTTTAAGTCTATAAACTGAATTTACTAAGACCCAAACCACACAACGTACAAATAATTTTGGCAAAGCAATACATGCAAAAATTGTTAGAATGACACTAACTACAGAAACTAAACGTAAAATAATTTTATCAGAAACACCAAAAGCAAAACCAACTACAATAAATGCACCAACTACAATAAATGTAAAAAAAACTGTCATCATTAAAATTGTAGCGTTAAATCTTCCTAAATTTTTGTTGGGAATTTTATTTTGAACATATCCTAAAGTTGGTAAAATAAAAAAACTTAAACTAAAACCAATTAAAAAAGATAAAAAATAATTGATTGCAGAGTCAGGCTCAAAAAAAGAAAAACTTAAAATTGATATTGATGTTAAAATTGCCCCTAAAGGAATGACTCCAAGTTCAACCCTACCTTTAAAAAGACATGACGTTGCAAGTGAACTTATCATTCCTCCTAAAAAAAGAAGTGACATTAGAGTTAACAAAAAATCAAGCGAAATAATATCAAACGCAAAACGATAAACCATTACAAAACAAAAAATTGAAATCACTGACCAAAAAGCTGATAAAGCGTATAATGAAAGTTTTATTCCTCCATGCCGTCTCATTTTTTCAAAGCTTTTAAATATTGCTATTGGAAGAAAATCTATTTGTACTTTATTATTTTGTGGTAAATCATTTTTTAACAATAAACTGGATATCAATACAATTATGCTAGCAATAAAAAGAATTGAGTTAAAAGCTAACGTTATGAAAATGACATCTTTATTAAAAAAAATAATCTGCATTACAACTAAAAGGACTAAAAAAGATATACCTTGATTTATTGTAATCATTTCTCCTTTATTTTCATTTTTTAATTTGTTCGAAAGAAATGATAAAAGTGACGTCGTAAATAAAGCTCTATTAGCTCCAAGCAAAAATAATAATAAAAATAAAACTGATATTATATTTAATGAAAAAAAATATTTTGTAACAATCACAAGACAAAATGAAATAAGAGCACTTATTTTTAATGTTTTTATACATGAAATTTTATCGACTAAACTTCCATTTAATGCAGAGAACACTATGTATGGAGCTGTAAAAGAAACAAATGATACCATAGATACCCAATATGCTTCATTTCCCGAAAAATTTTTAAATATCGTAAAAAAAACCATCAAAAAAATAAAAAAATCAATTATCGAATGTGATAATTTTAATAATATGAAAATGGTTTTATTAAATTTATTATTTTCTAAAATATTTTGCATACTCACTATTTAACCTCTATATGTCCTTTTCTTTATTTGTAATCTATTGATATGTTCTTATAAAGAAGCATCTATAAAAATATAATCTTTATTTTTTATAATGAACATTATAAAAATAATTGCTCAAACAAAAAAACGATTTCTATTATGAAAAAAACAATAAGAAGTGTCTATCTTATTAGAGTAAAGATTCGCTTTAAATCAAAAAATGACCAATAAATTATAAGTGCACGCCCTTTAACACGGCTTATTGGTAAAAATGGTTTTTTCCAATATCTAGAATCTTTCGAATTATCTCTATTATCTCCCATAAGAAAGATGTGATCTTTTGGAATTGTAATTTTAGAAACTTCTCCTGATATTAGCCCTCCGTAAGTCCATTGAGCATAATCTTCTTTTGTTGCTTTACCATTTATATAAACAATTCTATTTTTTACTTCAAGCGTATCTCCACCAACAGCAATTACTCTTTTTATAAAATTCATTCCTTTAAAATCACCGTCATCTAAATAATCTTTTGTAAACACAACAACATCACCTCTTTTTGGCGTATCATATTGCCAAACAGTTTCATCAACAAATGGTAATCTTACGCCATATGATAATTTATTAACCAAAAGATAATCACCTATTTGCAAAGTTGGAATCATTGAACCTGAAGGAATTTTAAATGCTTCGATAATAGTCCCTCTTATAAAAAGCCAAAGTAAAATAAAAATTATTGCTGTCTTTAAAAAAGAAAGGACATCTTTCCAAACGTTATTTTTTACAGAGGTATTATTGTGTTGAATATCAGTTTGATTATTATCTTGCATGAATTTTTATTATAA
The DNA here is from genome assembly GCA_964531865.1 of uncultured Bdellovibrionales bacterium. GTDB lineage: Bacteria > Bdellovibrionota_C > UBA2361 > UBA2361 > CAKMMH01 > CAZHFA01. Next base: position 514 of record CAZHFA010000107.1, on the reverse strand, counting down.
ATAATAACTTATAAAAGACAAGAGAGGTTTGTTTACAATTATGAATGCCATATGCATCCTCTTAAAATAAGTTCAGATAATGTAAAAAAATTTATGAAGTGATAGTAAGTTCATTTTATGACACAAAGAGTTGTGCTAAACAGAAAAAGCATAAGGCTTTTCCGGTCCTCATTATTTTTGTACACAAACGTACGTACAACGGTACTGCCCAGTAGATGGCCGATAATGTAGTACCCCCAGTGCACACGAATATTGAGGCCGTCCTAACGAATCATAAGAAACAGTCGCACGATAACCACCTTTTAACTCTGTCCCTTCAGGGCACGTGCATTTAGCCAATTGAGGGTCATTACCGTTTTCTATTACTCCAATATTTTTTGGACAACAACAAATAGCTTGAACCCCTTGAGCAATACAGTTATATGAATCTTCAGTTTCATCATTGCAACATCCATCCGCACATACTTGCGTAGCTGTAGGAGTAGGCGTATTTGTAGGTGTATTTGTAGGTGTA
>CAZHFA010000106.1:4020-5542 GCA_964531865.1 uncultured Bdellovibrionales bacterium | reverse complement strand
AAAGATCTTTCATAACGGTATGCAAAGTTCATTTGGACCAAGTATTTCATGGACTCCATTTGATTTTGGACAAATTAGAGCACGCGTAAAGGCAAGTGAAGCGAGAGTCGATGAAGCATTGGCTAGTTATGAAAATACAGTTTTAAGAGCTTTTGAAGATGTTGAAAATGCATTGATATCATTTTCTTCAGAAAGAAGAAGATATGCGATATTAAGTAAGGCTTTTGAACTTTCTAAAAAATCTTATTATTTAGCAAAAGATCAATATAAGGAGGGAGCTCTTGATTTTATATCTGTTTTAACAGCACAAGCTGATATGCTTGAAAATGAGAATAATCTTTCAAAGAGCAAAGAAGCCCTTAATGAGTCAATAGTGTCGATTTATAAAGCTCTTGGAGGTGGTTGGCAACCTTGGACGGTTCTTTAGGAGATCATTAAAAAGAGAGTAAAGAGTGTAGGTTTTTTTTACACTCTCTACTTTCTTATTATTGTACTTATAGCTTTTTAGTAAGTTCTAAAAACGATTTTTCATCTTTTAGTAATTTTATGTTTGTATATTTTTTTAATAAATTTTTATCTTCTGGATTTATATATCCCCAACCTGCTAGATAAAGTGAAAGCCATGACGGGGAAGATAACTCCTCTTTGATACGTATTAGATTATCTAATGCATCATCTACAAAAATACAATTTTGCTTTTCCTTTTGATAAATTTTAAATATTTTTTCTGCCTTTGAACCTCTTTCATCTGATGAAAATATAAGGTTACTATTTAAGATTTTTCCAAAATGTGTTGATAAAAGATTTAAGGAATTTCTATCTTTATTACTTACGATATAAAAATTTTTATTTTTTAAAAACTTCCATATTGTAGGGTAAGGCTTATTTAGTGATAGCCAAATATCTTTATTTTCTGTCATAAAAGAATATCTATTGTTAAAAAAAGTATTTTCTATTTCTTTTGAGTTTCCTTTTATCTTTGTTAATTCTAAATCAAAATCTTTTTTAGAAATTAAATATGGCTCTTTTTTTGCTTCAAATTCTTTTAAACACCATTTTCCTAATGCTACCATTCCTAATCCATTTACAGGTCTTGGACGATTTAGACTAAAATAATTTAAAAATTTAGTTGGAACATTTTTTAGATTCATTGGTAAATTTTTTAATGAGCAATAAGTTAAAACTCCTAACTCATTTACTGTATCAAATAAAACACCGTCAAAATCAAAAATATAAATCATAAAAATTCCTCCCTTGATTGCTTACTAATTGATTGCTATCTTATACGAATATAAAGTATTTATACGTAAAAGGTTATACAGAAAATGAAATGCTCTGTTTTATCAAGTGGCAGTAAAGCTAACTCAACATACATAGAAACAAACGATGCTCATATTTTAATTGATTGTGGGCTTTCTTGCAAACAATGTGAAAAATCTTTAAATGAAATTGGTATAAATCCTGATAGTATAGATCTTATTTTAGTAACCCCAATCGACGCTTTAAATATTATCATAAATCT
>CAZHFA010000106.1:0-4010 GCA_964531865.1 uncultured Bdellovibrionales bacterium | reverse complement strand
TAACCCATTCTCATAATGATCACATAAAGGGTATTGATGTTTTTAGTAATAAGCATAAAGCTTCAGTTTGGGCTACAAATGACACGCTAAAAGCGATAAAAAATCCATTTAATCCAGTGACAATAAATTCTTTTTCTAATTATAAATTTAACTCTGTTGCTATTAGTACAGTGCCAACTTGTCATGATGTTTCATCATCGGTATCTTTTAAACTTTCTCAAGAAAATTTTTCTATCGGATATCTTACAGATACGGGATGTGTGACTAAAAAAATAGAACAATTTCTAACGGGTGTTAATGCATTGGTCTTAGAATTTAATCATGATCCTATAATGCTTCAAACTTGTGATTATTCTTGGTCATTAAAACAAAGAATAGCATCTGATTATGGGCATCTTTCAAATGTTCAAGCTAGTGAGTTCTTAAGAAAAATATATCACTTAAATTTAAAGATGCTCTTTTTAGCACATATTAGTGAAAATTCTAATATGTCTAAATATGCTTTAAAAGAGGCAAAAATGGCGATAGAAGATCTTGGTGATTGTATGATGAAGGTAACAGGATATTCTCCCACACAACTTTATGATTTATCAAAAGATTTAAAAATTCAAGAATGCTATAAAGTAGCCATCTGATTTGCAAAAAATAATTTAATGTGTTAGATTCTCAAAGGTTTGTAGCTTAGATTGAAGCTATAAATATTTACACACTTAAGCTATAAACTTAGTGTTTTTGTTTTTTACAAGAATTTGTTGATTGCTTAAGGAGGATTAACTAAGTAAAGGAGATATATTTATGACAGAAGAGTTAAGTAATTTAAATGAATCTACTCAAGTAGTAGAAGAAAATGTGAATGCTAATGAACCATTAGAGGAAGCAGTTGTTGATGTAAAGTCATTATTAAAGGCTGGCGCTCACTATGGTCACCAAACAGTTCGTTGGAATCCTAAAATGCTTCCATTTATTTATGGTCAAAGAAATAATATTCATATTATAAATCTTGATATTACAATGCAAAGATGGTTAGAAGCTAGAAAATTTATTGTTAATAAAGTTTCTCAAGGAGCTAAGATTCTTTTTGTCGGTACAAAGCAACAAGCAAGAGATGTTATAAGAGATTCTGCGACAAAGTGCGGAGCCTACTATATAAATAATCGTTGGCTTGGTGGTACGCTAACAAACTTTTCTACAATTAAACGTTCAGTAGAAAAGATGAATAAATTAAAGAAACTTTTAGCTGATGCTGAAAATGAAGAGTCTGGAATAAAACTAAATAAGAAAGAGAAGCTTAGAATTACAAAAATTTTAGGAAAGTTATCGATGAACTTAGATGGTATTTGTGATATGAAGCGAACCCCAGATTTAATTTTTGTTGTTGATATCACAAAAGAAGATATCGCGATAAAGGAAGCTAAAGTATTAAATGTTCCTATTGTGGCTTTAGTGGATACTAATTGTGATCCTGATAATGTTGATTACCTTATTCCATCTAATGATGATGCTTTAAGAACTATTTCTCTTTTTTGTAATGCAATAGCAGATGCAGTTATAGAGGGAAATAAAATTTTTGTAGCTAAATTTAACAAAGTAGAAAAATTACAATAGTTTTGGGTAGATAATTATTGATATATTTAAAAACGATATTTAAAAATTAAAAATATCGTTTTTGTTTTTTTTTGTATAAAAAGGAGATTTTAAAATGGCAGAAATAACAGCTAGCGTTGTAAAAGATTTAAGAGAAAAAACTGGTGCTGGAATGATGGATTGTAAGAAGGCCTTGGTTGAAGCTGATGGAAATGAAGAGAAAGCAATAGAATTATTAAGGAAAAAAGGATTAAAAAATGTAGATAAAAGAGCTGGAAAAGTTGCAGCTGAAGGAACTATAGGAACATATATTCATCAGGGAGCACAGATAGTTGCCATAGTTGAATTAAATTGTGAAACAGATTTTGTTGCAAGGGGAGATGATTTTAAAACATTAGCTAAGGACATTGCAATGCATGTTGCAGCAATGAATCCACAGTATGTTAATGTCGAAGATGTTCCAGAAGAAGTTATAAATAAGGAAAAAGAAATTCTTATTGAGCAACTAAATGATAAGCAAAAATCAAAAGCAGATATGATTATTCCCGGGAAGCTTGAAAAATTTTACTCTGAAAATGTTTTATTAAAACAAATTTTTGTAAAAGATGAAGAGCAGACAGTTGCAAGTTTAATACAAAATTTAAGTGCAAAAATAGGCGAAAAAATTGTCGTTAGAAGATTTGTTCGCTTTCAAGTTGGTGAAGGTATAGAAAAGAAGCAAGAAGATTTTGCTGCTGAAGTTGCTGCACAGTGTAGTTAAAACTGCTACGCAGTGTAATTAAAACTGCTACGCAGTGTAGTTAAAACTGCTCGCAGTGTAGTTAACAGTGTAAATTGGTCCTGTATTAAGTAGTATAGTTAAATAAATTTTTACTAGCTTTTTATTTTTTTAGGAGTGTGATGTCTATAAAATACAAGAGAATACTTTTAAAGTTAAGTGGTGAGGTGTTGGCTGGAGATAAGGGCTTTGGACATGATGTAAAAGTGTTTGAATATATTTTAGAAGAGATTAAGAAGATACAAAGCTTGGGAGTAGAAATAGCTCTAGTTATAGGTTCTGGTAATATCTATAGAGGACGACAAGCTAAAGAGTTAGGAATAGAGGAAACATCGGCCCATTATATGGGAATGCTTTCTACTGCAATAAATGCATTAGCTTTAGAAGCATTTTTTAATAATCACGGCATGAAGGCTAAAGCGTTATCTATGCTTTATCTTGATAATTTAATGGAAAAATTTGTAAGAAAGAATGCACTAGATTATTTATCAAGTGGAAATATTTTAATTTTTGCTTGTGGAACAGGAAGCCCATATTTTACTACAGATACAGGAGCTAGTTTAAAAGCTGTAGAAATAAAAGCAGATCTCTTGATAAAAGGTACTAGTGTAGATGGTGTTTATGATAAAGATCCTAAAAAATATAATGATGCTAAATTTTTTGAGACAATATCATATCAAGAAATCTTATCTAAAGACTTAAAAGTAATTGATGCTACAGCAATTGCAATGTGTAAAGATAATAAAATGCCTTTAGCTATTTATAATATGAATAAAAAAGATGCGTTAAGAAATCTTTTGTTAGGCGAAAAAGTTGGGACATTTATACAACCTTAAAAATTTTTTATATTTTTTATATGGAGAGATCGAGTTATGACTGAACAGATAAATAGTTTTAAACAAAACTGTGATAAGACATTAGAACATTTTAAAACTGAGCTTGGAAAAATTCGTGGAGCTAGAGCTTCTGGGGGGATGATTGAAAATATCCCTGTTGATTATTATGGTTCGATGGTTCCACTTATTCAAATGGGTTTAATAAATACTCCTGAGCCTAGATTGATTACAGTCCAAGTTTATGATTCGACAGCTATTGAAAGCGTAGAAAAAGCTATAAGGCAAGCAGATTTAAATTTAAATCCTGCAAGAGAAGGGAATTTAATCAGATTAAATGTTCCAGCATTGACAGAAGATAGGAGAAAAGATCTTATAAAAAAGCTTGGAAAATTAGGTGAAGATGAGAAGGTTGTTATAAGAAATCATAGAAAAGATGCAATAGATTCTTTAAAGAAAATGGAAAAAGATAAAGAAATTACAGAGGATGAACTAAGAAAATATCAAACGGAAATTCAGGGCATTACTGATAAATATATTTCAAATATTGACGAGATATTTAAACAAAAAGAAGTTGAAATCTTAGAGATATAATAAAAAAATAAGTTAAAAGAAATTTATTTTATGTTGGAAGAAACACCAAAACATATTGCAATTATAATGGATGGTAATGGACGTTGGGCACAAAAGCGTTTTTTACCTCGCGTTGAAGGTCATAGGCAAGGAGCAAAAGCTTTAAAAAGAATAGTGGTAGCATCAAGAGAGTTAGGAATTCGTTACCTTACAGTTTATGCTTTTTCAACAGAAAATTGGAA
>CAZHFA010000105.1:2338-5550 GCA_964531865.1 uncultured Bdellovibrionales bacterium | reverse complement strand
GTAATTTAATTCGTTAAATTTTACATAACGAATTGCTAATACAATTAGCCCACTACATATGACGAATCCGACAATGTTTCCGCATAAAGAAGACATAAACGCTCCCATTGCGTGTGGAAAAGGCATCGTAAGTATGCCAATAATGGTTCCTAAAATTATTATTGTAATAAAAGATAATAAAAAGGTTATTATCATCCCTTTCCAAAATTCTAATTTTACATTAGGTTTTTGGGTTAATGTCCAAGCTTCTTTGATTGGGTTAAAACTTGTAATTTCATTGTTATTTTTTGGGGATTCAAAGTGTGTTTTAGGTTCTTGATTAAAATTCATAAAAAAACTCCGTTTCTAAAATAAGAGAAATATATAATACTGATACTGCAACAGCGTATTTAAAATAATATAAAATTTAATGTAAAACAATATAAAATTGATTATTTAAAAAGGTTAAAAAAAATGGATCTATCAGTTATAATTCCTGCCTATAATGAGGAGGAGCGTTTGCCGGAAATGCTCTTGGATTTGCAATCATTTTTAAATGAGTATGAAGGAACCTATGAAATAATAGTTGTAAATGATGGAAGTAAAGATAATACGGTAGGGGTTGTTAGAGATTTTGAAAAAAAATGGGACCATATAAAACTTATAAATAACCAAGAGAATGCTGGAAAAGGAGCAGTGGTTCGACAAGGAATGTTGAAATCTTCGGGGGAACTTAGAATTTTTGCAGATGCAGATGGAGCGACTCCCTTTAGAGAAATAACTAAATTATTGGAAGCATCGAAAAAAGGAAGTGATGTTGTAATCGCGTCACGAGCGATGAAATCCTCAAATGTAAAGACAAATTGGTTCTTAAGATTTAGGGGAAGAGTTTTTAATTTTTTAGTTAATAGGATCTTAGGGTTAAAGCTTACAGATTTACAGTGTGGTTTTAAGCTTTTTAATAAAGAATCAGCACAAATAATTTTTAGCAATCAAAAAATAGATGGTTTTGCATTTGATGCTGAAGTCTTATATAAAGCTAAAAAAAATGGATATAAAATTTCTGAAGTTCCGATTGAATGGAATAGTAAATCAGGCTCTAAAGTTCATCCTATATTAGATCCAATAAAAATGTTAGTAGAGGTTATAAAAATAAGGTATTTTTCTTTTTTGAATTGAAAAAATATTAAGAGTTATTTATGCCTTGTTGGTATATATCCCAGATGTTTAATTCTGTGATACGACTCTCTAATTCTATGTTATCCCAATTAAAATAAAGGGTATCATCGATAAAGTTTATATTCCAATTCATTCTTGAAGAGATGTTTGGAATTAAGGTTTGTAGAAAATTTTCGTCTATTAAAAAAAATTTTACTTTTTGAAAATCTTTTGTCTTTATTGCTCTAAATTCATAACAAAACTCTTGTGGTTCTGTTATGTTATGAAAATACATTCTAAATTTTGCTAAGGGATTTTGTCTTACAGCCTTATGTAACTTTTTATAAGAACAGCTTTCAAGTTGTATCCATGTTTCTATTTCATTAAGTATATTTTTTTTCCAGATTGTTGGATCTTCTGGAGAGTAAAATCCTTGAGAAAAATTTAAATCTTTTTCATAAGCGTGACAGTATGCAATAACTTTACTTAATAAAAATTCAAATGATTCATTTGGATGTTTGGGAAGCTTTAGAAACAGTTTGTCATAAATGTTGTTTTCAACATTTGCCAATTCTATATTAAATGTATAAAATCCGTCGATAAAACTCATTTTCTTTATCTTAAATCATATTTAATAGGAACCCAATTTTTAGCTTGACATTCTTCATTTGGACACACAAAAGTTGGGTCATCTACATTCATTATTAGTGAACGTCTAAAATTACAGCCACACTTTCCGCAAATAATATGTACTTTGTTTGGAAAAACCTCAAAAAACTTGGGAACAATTGCATTTTTTTGTTTTGCTTTTATGTTCCATTCTTTTTGTTTTTCATTTGAAACTTTTTTTAATTCCATAATACTTCACTATATTTAGATTACTAAAAATATAAATAGTTTCTATAATTTATAATAAATATATTAGAAAAATTTATTTTTTTAAATCCTTTTGAATGAAAATGGTATCAAATATAAGGAAGGAAAATAAAGATTTTTCTATTTGAGGATAAAAATTATGAAACGAATTTTTGGAATAATGTTATTGATGTTTTGTTATATATCACTAAGTGCCACAAAAAGTTGTCAAGAAGATTATGTATTATTTAAATCATATACGACGAGGACTCCAACTGTAACTCCAACAGGTACAATTACTGAAGATTATTCAGATGATGATGAAGATTATACTGAGACTTATACGGCAACGCCTACAATGACGCCTACACAGGAAGGGGAGTATACAGATATAAGTGATGAAGATGAGACTGAAGTTCAAGAGGAAAGTGTAAAGTCTGGTGTTAATATGAAAGAACTTTTATCAGAGTTAGAAGAACTTTCCAATGAAAATGCAACTTCAAATTGGTTAGGAGAAGCTTTCATAAATGATTCAAAAGAAGATTCTAAAGATAATGAAGAAGAAGAGGATAATGAATTTTTTGACTCGGATGGTGATGGGTATAGCGATGTTTTAGAACTTGAAATGGAAACAAATAAAGATTCTGATACTTCTTTTCCATATATATTAAGAACAAAACTTGCAGATAGGATTGATGTTAAATCTTTAGGTAATTTTAATTCTAACATTGATTCGGATGGTGATGGATTAAATGATGATTTAGAGTCAGCTTTGGGGATAAACCCTTACAGTAAAGATACTGACAATGATGGAATATCAGATTATAGAGAATACATAAACGGAACAGATCCTATTTTGCCAGAATTCTAAAATTTGAAAAATCTCTGCATTGTATTATTGCAGACTTTCAGCCTGCAAAAGGGGGAAGGAAATTTGCGTACCCAGGGTAGCATCTCTTTCAGAGATGACTAACCCTGGGCTATGTCGTTTGGCTCTTTCAGAGTGGGAGCGTTAGTGTGCATATTTTTTAACTTCGCCCTTTCAGGGCAACGTTGATTTTTGGTATGCATTAAATAAAACTACATGATTAGTAAAAAGCAAATGGTAAGAAAGATAATGTGTCTTAAAAAAATGTGTATACTCTTTATTCCACTTGGCTTTTTTAGAGTGGGAGCGTTAGTGTGCATATTTTTTAACTTCGCCCTTTCAGGGCAACGTT
>CAZHFA010000105.1:0-2238 GCA_964531865.1 uncultured Bdellovibrionales bacterium | reverse complement strand
TGATTAGTAAAAAGCAAATGGTAAGAAAGATAATGTGTCTTAAAAAAATGTGTATTATTTTTCATTCGTAATTATAATCTAAAAACGTAATAATATAACGAAAAGAAGGTGTGACCTTTAAAATGGACAAGGTAAGTTTTCTTTGTTTTTATGATTTAATCATTTCTCATTTAGAATTATGAATTATTATTTTTTTAAAATTTTTTATTAACAATCTTAGTTGCTCTGAAAGAGCACGGTTAATATTTTTGCATACTAAATGTCCCCGCTCTGAAAGAGCCAGATGACGTAGCCCAGGGTTAGCATCCTTGAAAAGGATGCATACCCTGGGTACGATTACACCACACCACATTGCAGGCTGAAAGTCTGCAACTTTTTAAGTTAGGAGATAAAAAAAGAACTTTTTTTAGAAATTTTTCGACTAATTAGAAGTAATAAAATAAGGCTAAAAAATTTTTATATTTGTAATTATGATGAAAATTGTACCATACCAAAATAATGTTGCTTTTGACCAATCTAAAGAACAAGAAATAATTTCTTTAATGAAGAAAAACTCTTCAAAAGAGGCTAGAAATTTACTTTCATTTAATGACGCTAAGAAGTTTGGAGTTTTGCCATTATCAATATTAAAAAATGATAATCAAGATGTTTTAACAGTGGCGACTAACAAAAGATTAAATAAAGATGAAGTTCAGTCACTAAAATTTTTAACAAATTTTAATATAAAAGATATTTTTATAAATAGTTTAGATTTTGAGAATGTAATTTTTTCTATATATTATTCTGATGAGGACATTATAGAAAAAAGTGTAGAAAATTTATCTAAAAATATTGATTTAGAAAAAAGAGATATTAAAAAATTTTTTGAAGAATCAAAAAATGAAGAAGGAAAATTTTTAGAAGATATAATAAAATATGCGATTTCTGTCCAAGCATCTGATCTTCACATAATTCCTAGTAAAGAGGGAACTTGTGTTAAGTTAAGGGTTAATGGCTCTTTCCTACAAATTGATGATTTAAAAATATCTAAAAAACAGCATTTAACTTTAATTAGAAGAATAAAAATTTTATCTTTTCTTAACCTTGATAAGAAAGATTATCCGCAAGATGGAAGTTTTATTATTCCAGAACTTAAAAATTTTGGTATTCGAGTAAGCACAATGCCGACTGTTTTTGGAGAAAAAGCGGTTTTAAGATTTCATTCATATAAAATTATGAAAAATATTTCAGAACTTGGTATATCAGAATATGTTTTATCACAGATGAAAAATTTTCTTGATTCTAAGGGGGGGGCAATGCTTTGTGCTGGTCCAACAGGTTCAGGAAAAAGTACCACACTTTATGCCATGGTAAATTATTTAAAAGATAAAGGATTAAATGTAGTAACTTTAGAAGATCCTGTGGAATTATTATTAGATGGTGTATCTCAAACTTCTTTAAATCCAAAATTAGGATTTGATTACAAGGATGCTTTGCCTGCAGTTCTTAGACAAGATCCAGACGTTATTATGATAGGAGAAATAAGGGATGAGATTAGTGCATTTTATCTTTTTCAATGCGTATTTAGTGGGCATAAAGTATTGTCCACGATTCATGCTGGAAATATTTTAGAAATTTTTCTTAGATTAAAATCATTAAATATAAATGCAATTAATATGGCACAAGCAATTAAATTTTTATTATATCAAGAGCTTTTACCTAAAATGTGCAATGATTGCATAGAAAAGGAAGAAGAATTAAGTAAATTTCTAAAATTGAATGTATTTAATTCAAGAGGATGTCAAAATTGTTCAAATACTGGAGTAAGTGGAAAAGTTTTAGCAATGGAATCTTTGACTTTAAATGGAGAAATTAAGCAAAACTTGTTAAAGGGAAATATTCCGACATATGAAGATTTAAAAAAATATGATAAATTTTTTTCTTTTAAAGAATATGTTTTTAATTTATTAAAAGATAAAAAAATTTCTTGTGAAACTTTTAGTAAAAATTTTTCAGATTTTTAATTTTTTATAACCTCTTTTTTTATTTTTTACCATAAAGCATTTCAAAAAGTTAGAATAAAAAAGCGTTGTTTGTAAAGTTTATTGATTTGATTTATTATATCAATGTTTTTAAGCGTTTTTGTTAGGTAGTAGAGTGGGGATATTTAATCAAAATAAGAAAATAGAGTTAAGAAAGCAACAAAGCGATGTGGCGTGTGAAATTCAAAAAAAATTTAAAATTTCATGTATTAGTGCA
>CAZHFA010000104.1:1698-5554 GCA_964531865.1 uncultured Bdellovibrionales bacterium | reverse complement strand
CGTCGGCTCACCCCCCGAATTCTTTAATTTCTCATCCACAATTGCCACCTAAAAACTTGGACCCAAAAACACTTGTGGCGATAAATCAAACAATTCGCGGGGACTTCGCCTCCTCAATATACTAGAGTATAATTTCGTCGGCTCACCCCCCGAATTCTTTAATTTCTCATCCACAATTGCCACCTAAAAAAAGTGTCCTAAAATTTGACAAACTCCCTAATTTTTAAAACAAATTGTTGCAGACTTTCAGCCTGCAAAATGGGGAAGTGACATTATATTACCTAGGGTAGCATCTCTTACAGAGATGCAAACCCTAGGCTACATCATCTGGCTCTTTCAGAGCTGGGACATTTAATGTGCATGTTTTTTAACTTCGCCCTTTCAGGGCAACGATAATTTTGGAAAAACAAGTATATTACATAACAATGTATAATTTGGGGAATTCAAAATATTTTATTTTGTGACCAAAGAAAGAAATGAAGAAAGTTTTTATTTTAATTCCTTTTAAAATTAATGCTTTATATCATTGTGTGTTCAGGATTAACTTTGTGCTTGGAAAAAACTTTTTTTAAAAATAAATTAAATGTCTATGTCATATTTATTTTAAGATTTTTTCCACATGTAATTTAAAAATTATTTTAGATTTATTGATAATTGTTAATCATGTTTTAATTTTTATTTTTTGAGAGTTATTAGTAAGTATTAGTTGTGCTACTTTTTAATAAAAGTCACTATTTTTTCGTTTGCTGATAATTTTAGTTGCTCTGAAAGAGCAGAGTTAAAATTTTTGTATGCTAAATGCCCCCGCTCTGAAAGAGCCGAACGACTTAGCCTAGGGTTTGCATCTCTGTAAGAGATGCTACCCTAGGTAACATAACATCACTCCCCCTTTTTGTGGGCTGAAAGTCCACAACATAAACAACAAGAACATAAAACTTTTCATAAGGTAGGCCGTTCATAAATTGAAATTTTTATGATACCCAAGAAAAATATGCATATTCTGGGTAAGAAAAAATTCTAAATTCTACATGCTACTTATTTTCACATTATTTTGCAGAACGTATCTCAGAGATAATTAAATCCGTAGTTATGTTATTTACATCCGCTTGAAAGTTTAATATCACCCTATGACGCAATGCTGGAAGAAACGCTTTTTTTATATCTTCAAAACTTATATTTATTCTTCCATCTAATAATGCAAAAACTTTGGCAAGCATAATAACGGCTTGTGCTCCTCTAGGCCCTGGAGAAAATGACACATAAGTTTTTACTTTCGAAGGTGCAAAATCATTTTTAGGATTTAGTGCACCAATCATTCTAACTACAACATCTAATAACGATTCAGAAATTACAACTTCTTTTACCAAAGATTTCATTTCTTCAATCTCTTTTTTGGAATCTTTCGACAAAGCACTTAATTTTGATTCTTTACTTCCAGTTGTCCTTTCTAAAATATCTTTTAATTCAGAATCTGTTGGAACATTTAAAATCAGTTTTACTAAGAATCTATCAAGTTGTGCTTCTGGTAAAGGATAAGTCCCTTCAAGTTCTATTGGGTTTTGAGTGGCCAATACAAAAAACGGAGCATTAAGCTTATATGTAGTATTAAAGCTTGAAATTTGCTTTTCTTCCATAGCTTCTAGTAAGGCAGATTGCGTTTTGGGAGTCGCTCTATTTATTTCATCTGCAAGAATAATGTTAGAAAATAACGGACCTTGTTTAAAAACAAAATCTTTTTTTCCATTTTCATCTTCTGATAAAATTAAAGTTCCAGTTAAGTCTGCAGGCATTAAATCAGGCGTAAATTGAATTCTTTTAAAGTCTAAACCTAGTACTTTAGCAATGGTTTTTACTAAAAGAGTTTTTCCAAGACCTGGAACACCTTCCAATAAGACATGACCATTTGCAAAAATTGATGCTAACGTAAAATCAATAATATCATCCATTCCTACAATAACTTTTTTTATTTCATTTTTAAGAGAATTAAATTTTGATTTAAAATTTGATATGCTATCTTCTAAATCCAAAAAATTATTTGCCATTTTTTTCTTTTCCCAAAATATTTTGATATTCAAGCGGAATTCGTTCTGAAGGTTTCAATGACGATTCTACATCACTTAATTTAGAAACGCTAACCTTAGTTTTTAATTTTATTTCCTCTTCTTTTTCTTGGCTTTTTATAGAACCACTAATCGAAGATGATTTGTTTTTTGTATTTAAAGTCGTTTTCTTAAATTCAATATTTTGCCCTAAAATCTCAGATTTTTTGTGTTTTGTGTTTCCTCCAGAAAGAGATTGATCTTGCTTTTCTTTGCTTTTATTCTTTTCTTTTCCCTTCTTTTTGTCATTGTTTTCTTTCTTGGTAGGGAAATTTTTTAAGGAATGTTTGTCTTCACGTTTTTCTTGTTCTTTATTTTTTTCTTTTATATTTTTTTTATCATTTCTTTTCTTTTTACCTTTCCCTTGGCCTTCCTTGGAATCTTCTTTTTCTTGCTTATCCTTTTCTAAATCTTTTTTTATTTTTTCTAATGCTTTCTGTAGATCTTTCTTAAAAATTTTTAATTTTTCTTTATTTTCTTTTGATTTGCTTTGTTGTGATTTTGAATTTTCACCTTTTTGTTTTTCTTTTGTCTCTTTATCTTTATCATTTGGTTTATTTTGTTTTTGTGATTTTTTTGAAGGATCTTTTTTCTTACTCTTTTGTTTTTCTTTTCCTTGTCCTGCACTAGGAGCAGTAGGATTTTTATTACTTACTTCTTGTGTTGGTGTCGCTGTAGGAGACGAAGCAGTAGGTGTAGGAGGGGTGTTTTTAGTTTTCTTATTTTGTGGCGTGGAAGTAGCTGTAAATGTAAATGTTGGTGTATAGGTATTTGTAAATGTAAAAGTTGGTGTCGGATTTTTTTCTTGCTCGTAATCTTTTTTTAATGATTCTAAATGGCTTTCTTTTTTTCCCTTAGTATTTGCTATGAATTCTTCAAACTTTTCAATGTTTTTTAAAACTTCATTTTTATTTTTTGAGTTTTTAATGCTTTTAACAAAATTATTCATTCCCTTTTTAAATGATGGAGAAATTTCATGCTCATTTTCTATATTTTTTTGTACTTTTGTTAATTCACTTAATATTTGTTTGTTAATAATAAAATTATTTGTAGTTTTTAAGGAAAAGATAAAAAAAAGTATGGTTATGCAAAAAAAAATTTTTTCTAATTTTGAAATAGTAATCTTACAAAAAGACTGTATTTTTTTTTCTGATAAAAAATATGAAATTTGTTTTTGTAGAATAGATGATTTTTCTTCTTCTAATATTTCAATCGGATTAAGTAAATTATCTAGCCTGTTTTGTAACGAAAAATGGCTATCAATGTTTTTTAAAAATTTTTCATTTTTTAATTTTTGAATAATAAAACAATAAATAAAAACGAAAATCTCAAGCAAAATAAAACAAGCTAAAAAATGTAAAATATAAATTTTGTTTTGAAAAACAACTCTATAAAGAAAAAGAAAAAAACTTAATATGCAAAATGCAAAAAAACTTATTTCATAAAAATTTTTTATTATGCTTTTTAAATATAATTTTTTTATAATTTTTGTTATGTGTTCTGCAATCAATCTTCCTGTTTATCCTCTTTAAAAGAAAGTGATTTTTTTTTCTGGTCATACGTAAAAGAAATATATTGCTTTTTTTCTGGATAGAGTGCTGCTTCAATAGTTAATTTTCTTGGATTACAAATTGGTGATGGTGGAAGCCCTGTATTTATAAAGGTATTGTAGGGAGATTGTATAGATTTACTTTCTTTATTTAAAGGAAGTGTGATCTTATCATTTGCATATAGTAAAGGAGAAATTGCTTCAAGTG
>CAZHFA010000104.1:0-1688 GCA_964531865.1 uncultured Bdellovibrionales bacterium | reverse complement strand
TTAACCTATTATGATATACAGATGAAATATTTCTCATCGTTGTTATATCGCGTGGCATATTTAAAAGGATGCATTCCTTTTCTATTATAGAAGCTAGGATTAAAATGTCTTCACGAGTCATCTTCATATCTACTACTTTTTGATTAAATAAAGGATTCCAGTTTTTATTACTTTCATTCAAAATTGTGGTCAATATTTTTTCTACATTGATAGGTCGTGAAAATTTATAAATAGCTGGAAAAAGATATCCTTCAAGATTTCCACTTGAAATGCCTAAACTTTGCACATATTTTGTATCAAAAAACTTCTTCTTTAGTTCATATTCTGTTGTTACATTTTGTCTAACTATTTTGTCTATTACATCATCTATGGTGTCTCCACCAATAATTTGTACATTTCTAATTACTAATTCTCCTTGATTGATTTTTTTTACTATTTCAAGAGGAGACATGGATGCTGAAAAACTATATTCACCCGTTATCATTTTACTTTTTATAGAGCGTAACTTTGCAATTACAGAAAATGTCCACCAATGTTTTATAATTTTTTCTGATGCAAGTTTTTTTCCAGTTTCATTAGCATCATTTGTAACAATAATAAGTTTTTTAAAAGAATCATTTTTGTCATATGGTTTAAAAAATAAGCTTACAAGAATCAAATATGTTATAAAAGCAGTTATTAGTGGAAAGAAAAAAATAAATAAAATTCTATATATTGGAGGTATACTTTTCATTATCTAATATCCTAAAAAAAACATCACTTCACATTATACTAATATAATACACTCTTTTGCAAAATACCTCTCTAGTATAATTGTTGCAGACATTGAATCGATAACCCCTGAATCTCTAGTTTTTTTATCTGCATTTTTTATATGTAATCTTTCTTTAGCTTCCATAGACGTTAAGTATTCATCGATGAATACGATATCTATATTAGAATTTTTTTGTAAGATTTTGCTAAATATTTTTATTTCTTTAGAGGTCGTGGTTTCTTGATTGTTTTCATCTAGCGGAAGTCCTATAACAAGTAAAGAAACGGCTCTTTCTTTTATGATTTCATAAATTTTTTTCTCTGCATTGATGCGTTTTATCGCTTTTAATGGAGAACAAATTTTTGATTCTTCTGACCCAAAAGAAACACCAACTCTTGTATTTCCCACATCTAATCCTAAAATGTATTTCATGATGTATACCTTTAAACGTTGTTTTATTTTAATTATTGTATAATTATAAAAATAAATACCAATAAAAACAATAAATTACTAGGGAAAATATATATGAAAAATTTTTTTATATCTAGATATTTGCCTCTTTTATTAGTAGAAAATATTTGTGGCTGTTAACTCCTGTGTTTTTTTTGTATACTAACTTAATGTTTATATGTGTTTTATAGAATACTCAACAAAATAGTATTGTGTGGGTGTTTTTTTTTATGTGTATGTATGGATTTTATAAAAAATAATAAATTAACGTGCTGTCTTGGTGTGCTGTGTTTGTTCTCATTTTTTTTATGTGTTAATAAAAAAAATGTTATCTCTAAAGTTCCTGTTCTTACTGTTGCTGATGAAGATATTCAACCAACGTCATTAAAATCTTCTAGTATTTCTTTAGCTCTAAAGGATGAAATTAATCCTAACACAATATTGGAATCTGGTTCTAGAAAACTTATTAAAGAATCTGGAGAAG
>CAZHFA010000103.1:0-5563 GCA_964531865.1 uncultured Bdellovibrionales bacterium | reverse complement strand
TGTCTTGTAAGGGAGCAGGAGTAACGGGAGCTGTAATTTGTGATGCTGTGGAAGGATCTGCGGGAGATGAACTTTGTAATGGTTACGATGATGATTGTGATGGTGAAGTAGATGAGGGAGAAGTCTGTGGAACAAATACTCCAACAATAACAAGCACTGCTACTTTTACGCAAACTGAAACACCGCAACCGGATACTCCTACGCATACGTTTACGCAAACCGAAACACCGCAACCGGATACTCCTACGCATACGTTTACGCAAACCGATACTCAGACATATACATTTACTCGCACAAATACTTTTACAAATACAATTGCTGATTCTGATGGAGATGGAATTCCAGATGGTGAAGATAAGTGTCCAGGCTTAGATGATGCTGCGACATTCACATATCTTGGTGAAAATGAATCGTACTATGGTAACACATATAGAAATGATGAAGATATGGATGAAGATGGAACAATAAATTGTAGTGATGCATGTGTGGATAACCTTCCGATTGATGATCCTTTTTTGGGTCTAGATGTGAATGTAAGTAATTGTGAAGAAACACCTAAGGGTTATGCTAGTAATACTAAGACATATACACCTACATTTACTAACACCGTGCTTCCAAGTGATACGTTTACTAAAACATATACTAAGACAAATACCATTACGCCATCTTTTACATCGACAAACACCGTGCTTCCAAGTGATACGTTTACTAAAACTAATACAGAAACAAAAACTGTTACGCCATCTTTTACATCGACAAACACCGTGCTTCCAAGTGATACATTTACTAAAACTAATACAGAAACAAAAACTGTTACGCCATCTTTTACGTCGACAAATACCATGTTGAATGATACGTTAGAAGTTGTTACCCCATCAACTCAACTAACAAAGCCAGTAATTGAAAAGATAACAAAAAGAAATATAAGAGTAAGATTTGAAAAATTTATAGGAGCATCATTAAAAGATATTAGTAGTTTTAAAAAAGATGAAATAAAAGCAAAATATAAATACTTAATTCATTTTAGAAAAGTAAAAAGACTTGGAAATAAGGATAAAAATTATCAATTGGGAAGAAAATTACTAATTTTAAAAAATAAGAATACACATAAATTTAAAAATCTGGATAAAGGAGTTTATTCTTTAAGGTATAGAGTTATAATCTCTAAAAATGAAATAATAAAAAGGACAAAATGGTCTGTTAGAAATTTTATTATTTTTTAGAAACGTCGCAAGTTTTATTTAAAAATAATGCTGTTAAATAGGAAATTAACAACCCAAGAGAAATTGTTATCCCTAAGTTTTTAGTTAATTCAAAACTTGTAAATGCTAAAAGCCCAAAACCTATAAAACTTGTTAAAAAAGATACAAAAACAGCTGTTTTGGTAAATGTTTCACAATTATTTAAAGAAAAAATTGCATAATCTAAGCTTAATCCTGCAATTAAAAAGAATGCTAAAAAATGAAAAAAAGTAACTGAGATTCCTAATATTCCAAATAAAGAAAGTGAAAATAAAATTGAAAATAAAGATGGAATAATTAAATGTATGCTTTTTCTTTTAAATATAAAAATAAGAAATATAAATAAAATAAAAAACGATATTGAAAGTAGTTTATAAGTTTCATTTCTGTATTCTTTAAATGTGGTCATTATTTCATCTTGAAAATTTATTACAAAAATATCTGAGTCTTTCTTATCAAGATTAAATTTTTTATTTGATGGAATAACAGAATAAAAATATTTACTATCTTTTATAAAAAAGGAAGATAAAAGTGTCGAAAGTTTTTTATCTTTTAATGTTAAAAATTCATTGTTAAAATAAAATTTTTCAACATTGATATTAAAATCTTTTTTTAAATTTTTTTCTTTTTGATTAAAAAACTCTTTAACAAGAAATAAATTCTCTTTTTGGGTTTGTATTGATGGGATAAAAGAAGATAAGTGAAAATTTATAATATTATACTTTTTAGTAAAAAGCTCTTCTTTCTGTAAAACATCTTCTAAAGACTTCCCTCTTATCACTAAAAAATATTTTCCAAACTCCTTTGTCGCATTTTGAAAAAATATGTCATCTTCTAAAAGTTCTTTTGGTGGAGAATAAAAATTTCTAATATCATCACTAAATTTTATTTGTAATATTCCAACTGTGAAAAATATAACTGTGAAAATACTACTTAGTGCAATAAGAAGCCTTTTAATTTTATGATTTTTTAAAATTATTAAGGGATGAGAAATATTTTTTCTTTCTTTTGATATTTGTTTTTTCCAAGATAAAGTAAGGGGGATGTAAAAAGTTGATACAAACAAATATACGAACACTAATCCTACTATAGAAAATAATGCAATTTGTTTTAATAAAGAAAAATTAGAAAATAAGAGAGGAAAAAAAGTTATGACTGTTGTTAGTAAAGAAAAAGTTAAGTTTTTAAAAATATGATTTAATGCTTCTTTTCCAGAGTTAAAATTATTTTTTGCTATCATGAAATGCAAAGAATAATCTACTGAAAGTCCTATAAGTGTTGTTCCAAAAATTAAAGTTAAAATATGAATAGAATCAAAAAATAGAAACAGTGAAAAAATTCCTGTTAAAAATCCTAAACCGATACTTAAAGACAACGGAATTAAAAATTTAAAATTTCTAAAAAGAAGATATCCTACGAATAATAAAACTAAAGATGAAACAATCGATAATATATTTATTTCTTTTTTACTATTTTGTGTTGTTAAGGCAGTGTAAAATGGAGCTCCATTTATATAGATTTTTACATTTGATGTTTTAAATTTGTTTTTTAAAGACTTTAAAGAAAAAAGAGCATCATAAGTTTTTTTATCTGAAAAATTTTGAGATGAATTTAAAGAGACAAAAAACAATGCATAATTTTTTGTATTCTCTTGTTTTAAAAGAAACCCATTTTCTATTTTCCAATTATTATTTTCTCTTGGAAGGTTTAATAAAAAATGTTGAAGAAATAGGAATGGATCTTTATTAAATGGAAAAAGGCGAGGGGTAAAAGAAGATAGAGATTCAAAAAGAAAATTTTGATAAATTTTAGTGAAATCTTTATTTTCTAAATTATTTTTATCTTCTTTACTTAAGAGCTTTCCAGAATATTTAGAAAAAATTGAAAGAAAAGAAGTTGTATCGAAATTTAAGTTGTCATTTTCAATCTTAAAAATGTTTTTTGGAATTTCTTTTTTTAAGTTTAATAATGTTTTTACGGTGTCTTTTTTATTATGACCTACAACTAAAATTGAAATTTTATTTGAATATTTTTCTGATAACTTTTTTGTTATTTCATAAGAAGGAGAGGTTTTGTTTTGAATAAGAGAAAGAAGATCTGTATCAAAAAAAAGTCTTGTTGTTATAAGCCAAATGATTTCAAAAATTATAAATAATAAAAAACAAAATTTAAAATTTTTATTTGCAAATAAAATTTTCATTAGTTATTTCTTGTTTTGTAGGGTTATTAGAAGTTAATTCTAAATTGATTTTATCTCCATTTTTATAATATATATTTAAAAAAAGTTTAGCTGTTAATTGAGAAGAAGGCTTTGTATCTGTTAAATATAAATAGATATTATCTATAAAATCACTTATCTTTTTATTTTTAGGAACAAGCGTAATAGTTGTACAAGTGTTTATCGGACATATTTTAGGCTTAATTGTTGTGTTTTTTTTATATTTCTTTTTATAAACATTAAAATTTTTAAAAAGTGATGAATAATTATTATTTAAAATTGCTTCAACACTTTCTTTTACTTCTTGAAAGTAGGGTTCCTTTGAAAAAATTTTCTTATCTAATTTATTTTGAATTTCTGAACAAAAAAATTCTTTTGTAATAATATATGTTGCCTTAAGTGGAGTTGTGATATTCCAAATAATTCCGATATTTTGTTTAAAATAAAAGTTTCCATTAGATTTTAAAGTAATATTCATATCAGTTAAGGTTTTTTCTTGATTAAAATTACCGGTTACATTTTTTTTCTTTGATATGAAGTTTTTTAGCCCTGTAAGCCCTGCATAAGACTCATCTACCATTATATAATCAAATGATTTTGAATCATCACTATTGTGCCTACTTATGTCTAAAGCATAAGCGATATTTTGTTGTAATAAAAAAAAATAAATAATAAAAGAAAATGAAAAAATTTTTTTATTTAGAATTTTCATAAATTTTATCTTTTAAAATTTGTGGAATTTCAAAAAGTGTTTCATTAGTTTTTAAATTGATGGCCATTTGTGAACTTTTTGCCTTGCAGATTTTTTCATTAGTATTCTTATCAAAAATAAGATAATTAAATTTTAAAAAATTATCATAAGATTCAAGTTCACAAGTTACCCTTATTTCTTGTTCAAACACACAAGGCTTTATGTATTTTATTTCAAAAGAAACAATTGGGAAAGCAAAATTATTTTTTGCCATATCGGTGTATGTAAAATTTAATTTTTTTAAGAATGCACAGCGTGCTTTTTCAAAAAATTTCAAATAATTTCCATGCCACACAATATTCATTGGGTCTAAATCAAAGAAGTCGATTTTTAAATCAATAGTTTCTTTCATAAAATTTAAAAAAATTATAAATCTTTTTTTCTAATTCTAACAAACTTAGGTGTTATTTCTACAAGTTCATCATCTGATATAAAATCTAATGCTTTTTCAATTGTCATTGGTTGAACTGGCGTTAAGATAACATTATCATCTTTTCCTGCAGCTCTCATATTACTAAGTTTTTTTGCTTTTGATGGATTTATCTCTAGATCTCCGCCTTTATTTCTTTCACCAACAACCATCCCCTTATAAAATTCATCGTTTGGAACAACAAACATTTTTCCGCGAGGCTCTAAATTAAAAATTGCATATGCTACGGCTGTTCCATTTCTGTCTGCAACTAATGAACCTGTATTTCTTTCTTGAAAATCTCCACGATATTCTTCATATCCTTCAAGATATGAACTCATTAGCCCTGTTCCTTTTGTGTCTGTTAAAAATATACTTTTATAACCAATTAGTGCTCTAGATGGAATAGAGAATTCAAGTCTTACTCTATTTGAGTAATTATGCATTGAAGTTAGAATCCCTTTTTTTGCAGATAATTTTTCTGTTACTATACCTGTATATTCTTCATTGCAATCAACAACGACATGTTCAATTGGTTCTAATTTTTTACCATTTTCTTCTTTAAACAATACGATAGGGCGTCCTACAGATAGTTCATAAGACTCTCTTCTCATTGTTTCTATAAGAATCACTAATTGAAGTTCTCCACGTGCTTTAACAAGAAATGTATCGGGAACACGCGTTTTTTCAACTTGGATTGATACATTATATAGAGATTCTTTTATAAGTCTTTCATATATTTTTTGAGATTGAATAAATTTTCCATCTCTTCCAGAAAAGGGAGAGGTGTTTACAGAAAAATACATTGCTACAGTTGGAGGATCTACCTTTATTCTAGGAAGTGGTATCTCAACTTCTGGGCTACAAATAGTATCTCCAATAGTTACCTCGTCAATTCCAGAAAGCAAAATAATATCGCCAGGATCTGCCTCTGGAGCTTGCAT
>CAZHFA010000102.1:0-5667 GCA_964531865.1 uncultured Bdellovibrionales bacterium | reverse complement strand
TACGATACATTGGATAATTTCTAGATTCTATTTTTGCTAATCTTTGAAAAATTTCTACTATTCTTACAGAATTTACCTCAGTATTTATCAATGACTGTCTATATTTCATTCTATCAAGAGCCATACTAACAGTAACCATTCCACTATCTTTATGACCTCTTATATCATCTATTCTTATAGCCCCACTACCATCTCGCTTATTAGTACTACAAGATGATATTACCAATATACAAAACGCAAAAAAAACAACAGTAATTATTTTTTTAATACACATAATTTCTCAAGCTCCCTTCTATTTAACCTATTAACCCTTAATGATTCTGAAATATATATAGACCTTATTTTATTATAAGCGTTTTCTATTTCATCATTTACAACGAAATAATCTACTTTGCTCCCTTCTTTTTGTAAAGATAAAAAAGTATCATATTCTTTCTGTGCACTCTTTAATCTGTTAGCAAAATCTTCTTCTTTAAAACCAGCTCGCTTTCTAATTCTTTCTTCCATCGCCTCAAATGAAGGTGGAACTAAAAAAACACAAACAGTTCTATCTGGTAATTTATTTTTTATATTGATTGCCCCTTTTATATCGATATCAAGTAATAAATCTAAATTATTATCGTTTGCTCTATGATATTCAGATTTTAATGTTCCATAATAAGAGGTATGAACAGGCTCCCATTCCAAAAATTCATCATTTTCAATTTTTTTCTTAAAATCTTCTTCCGATAAAAAATAATATTGCACACCATTTTTTTCATTTGGTCTTGGGCCTCTAGTCGTTGCAGATACGGAAAAAACAGTCGTCGATGCAAATTCCTTCCTTAATAAATTCATCATTGTTCCCTTACCACTTGCTGAAGGACCTATCAAAATAAAAATTATATTTTCTCTTGAAATATTCATATTTTTTATTTTTCTCCTTATCGTATTTTTTATTTCATTTTAAATTTTATTCTATATTTTGTATTTGCTCTCTAATTTTCTCAAGTTCTGCTTTTGATTCAACACACAATTTTTGTATATTTGCATCATTTATTTTTGAAGTAATTGTATTAAATTCCCTAGATATTTCCTGTAATAAAAATTCTAATTTTCTACCAATGGGAAAATTATTAAAAATATCTTCCACTTGTTTTAAATGACTATCTATCCTTACAAGTTCTTCTGTAATATCTAATCTATCAGCCATTAAAGCAACTTCTGTTATAATTCTATCTTCATTTAAATTAATTTTTAAATCTTTTGTAAATGTATCAAGCCTAGATTTTAGTTTCTCTGCATAAGAGTTTTTTATAGCATTCTCATTTACGTAATTATAAATTTCATTTTTATACATTTGTATTTTTTTAAATCTGCTTTTTAAATCTTTTTCTAAGGAGTTTCCCTCAGTCTGCTTCATTTCTAAAAGGGCTTTTAATACCTGTTCAACCGTCTCAAAAACTCTATTTTTTTCATTTTCATCAATAGCAATATCTTTTCCAGAAATGACGTCTTTTTTATTTAAAATTTCTTGCAATGTTGCAGGCGTAATACTAGTACTTAAATATGTTTCAAAAGCTTCTTCATATAAAGTTAAATAAGATTCCAACAACCCTCTATCTAGTTCTAATCTTTTTTCATCATTACCAAGATTTTCTCTAGTAATCACTACATCCAAATGACCTCGTGTTAAAAATTTTGAAATGATGCTTCTTAAATTATTTTCCAATGCCCAATAAAGTTGCGGAATTTTAAAGTTAATATCTAAAAACCTATGATTTACAGACTTTATTTCGACATTGATTCTAAAACTTTGAGACTCAAATTCTGCCTTTGAAAAGGCTGTCATACTCCTTATATTATCGCTCATATATTTCTCCATTTTTTATTTTACATTTTACTTTCAAATGCTAAATCAAATTATATTTTTTTATTTTATCTAACACCATCTCTACACTAATGTTATTCATACAATTGTTATGTTTTAATGGACAATTTTTTTTGTAACACGCAATACATGGAAGGTCTAATTGAATAACAAATTTTTCCATTTTGTATGGAGCAACTCTTTTAAAAATTGTAGGACCAAACAAACTTATATAAGGCACATTTAAAGCACCAAACAAATGCCCTGCTCCGGAGTCAGGTCCAACTCCAAACTTTAAATTTTTAAAGATTGAAAGCAAGTCTTCCAAAGATGTCTTCCCACAAAAATCAATTATCTTATTTCTATCATTTACATTTTCCAAGATTAAAGTAGCTAATTTTTTTTGAGAAGCTGTCCCAATTAAAACAAAAAACAAGTCTTTATCTTCCTCAAGCAATTTATTTACTAACTTTACATAATTTTTAATATTCCAATCTTTTGAGTTCCATTGTGATGCCAAAATTAAAGCCACACATTTTTTATTTTGCAGAATATTTTTGAAATCTTCTTTTAAAATAAGATTATCCGTAAATGAAAAATGCAAATTCTCTTTCTCACCATCGATATTTATATCTAAAAATTTTAAAAATGCCAAATATTGCCTAATTTTAGGCGTATTCTTTGAAAAATAATCAATATAATAATTATTAAAAATAAAATTAAATTCTTTTGAATCTTTTTTACTAAAACCAACTCTAATTGGAGCTCTTGAAAAAAAAGAAAAAATTCCACTTTTAAAAATTCGTTGCATATCAAAAGTGATATCAAAATTTTTTTTCAATAATTCTTTTATTGTATTTATAAAACCTTTTAATTTATCTTTTTTTGTAAAAACAATAACTTCATCTATATTTTTATCTAATTTAACTAAAGATTTTAATGAATTTTCAACAAGCCACGTTATTTTAGATTCTGGGTAACACATTTTTATATAATACGTAATAGTTAAACCACGTGCTAAATCCCCCAATGAGCCTGTTAATATAATCAAAATCGAAAAATTTTTATTACTTAATATCATTTTCTAAAAAATTAAAATTATCCCTTAAATTAGCACATAAATATTCAGATAAAAGTTCAGATAACCCATGTTTTATAACTGCCCTTCTCCAACGTAAAATATATTTATCCCTTAGTTCGTTAAAAGAACCTTTAAAAAAACATGCTTTATCAAAATCCAATATATACACTTTTCCACTATCATCATATATGACGTTTCCAGGGTGTAAATCTACATGGAAAATTTTTTCTTTAATTAAAATCTTTATTTGTCTTGCAACTTCTTTTACGTATTTTTCTATTTTATCTACATCATCATCTCCCAAAGAATTTAATCCTTTTACATTTTTAATTTCTTCAGTTGCAAGCCAATTTCTATAAAAAAAACCTCCCTTAATAGCGTATGCTATGGGCTTAGGGGCATTTACCCCTTTTTTCCTTACTATTTCTAAAAACTGAAATTCTTTTTTTGCTCTACTTGATGTAAAAGAAGAAATATAATGATGACTATTAAAGTAATAAATTACGCCACCTCTTTTATAATGTTTTACAACAACATTTAAATTGCCAATATTTCCTCTTATAACACTATTTTCTTGAGATACTACAGAACGTGCCCCCTTTAACTTAACCTTAAAAAGTTCATATAATTTTACTAATTGTTCATCTTGAAGCATAGTTCGAGAATATATTTTGATACTTTTAACTTTTTGTTTATTAAAACCTATATCATGCATTAAATAGACTTTTTATTTATAAAAATTTTAAAATGATTATTAAAAGAGAAATGCGTCCTGAGGGACTCGAACCCACGACCCTTTGGTTCGAAGCCAAATGCTCTAATCCAACTGAGCTAAGGACGCAAAAAAAACTAGGTTTATTATACTTTTTATTTTTATTGTTGCAAGAGTCGATAAAAATCAAAATTAACGTAAAGTAAGAAAAATGAAATGAGAAAAATCAAGAAAAGAAATATTATGATGCTTTTTTAGTAGTATTATTTTGCATTTCATCTTTACTAATTAAGGGAGAATTAATTTCATCATTTTCTTTATAAACATTATCTAACAAAATAGTATTTTCTTTTACCTCAGCCATCATTACTGAAGAAAATTTCGTACCATACTCCTCTACTTTAAAAATCATCTTGCTTAAGAGTGCTTGATTAAAATCCTCCACACGATTTATAAACCGTTGGCATATTTCAAACTCTTTTGTGTTTAATTTTTTTGAAAATAATATTAGCTTATCTTCTGGTTCTAGGTCTATATCTGAAAATTCCACACTTACTTTTGCATTCTGACCAACATTTGCTACATCAATCATTTGTTCTTCTGCAAAAAAAGAATATATATGTTTATTCCTATATAAATAAACATCTCCACAACCAACCTTTGCAACAGAAACAACCCCATTAACGACTGCTAATGTCGTTAAAAATGCCTTCATACGCCCACCTGCTACAAGCTTATGCCCAAAATCATACACACTTCTATTAGCATTTTTAAATCCAGCAGAAACGACATCATGACTTAAAGTTTTTGATTTCAAATTTTCAATTTTTTCACAAAAACCAAGAACGCCTTCCACAAAATGATTTAAAGCTAATTGAGTTGCAACCTTTGCCCCCAAAGAATTGGTAGCAGGAGAAGAAACTGCCATCAAAAACGAACCGGGCTTTTTTAATGGATTTAAAAGAACTGCATTATCCGTTTGAGAAAGCCCCTGAGTATATGAAAAACAATTTATTTTTGTTAACGACATTTTAAAAATTATTTTAATAAAAACTTCACTAAAAAATTATTATTACATAATTTAATATTTTTTTACATTCATAAAAAAAAGTAATAAAGAAAAACCATTATTTTTAATTTTCCTCTATTACTTTTTATCTATTCACAATTTATAAATAAATTACGAACAAACCGCAAGACTACCAATGTATGTAACCTTTGAATTAAGATTTATATACACCTTAGTTCTAGTTCTTGCCGATCTATTATTTAGCATATTAGTCTTAGCTGTCTTATAACCAATCCTATTTTGTTTTTTCTTTGTAATTGCTTTGCTTTCATAATTTTTCTTAAAGAAAAGTCCTCTTCTTTGAGCTCTTCTTACAATCTTATTTAACGCATTAACCTTCTTAGCAAAAGCTTTTAACTCAGAATCATTATTATTTCGACAATCTCCCGAAGAACTACATGCAACATCAAATGTGCTTAAAGCCGTTGATACTGCATCAATCTCTTTCTTAATTGCTTCTCCTGCTCTTTTTGCAGATAATGTAGTTCTCTTATACTCCGAACTTGAGTTAGCATAAAATTTCTTTAAGTACACTGCTGCATTAAGTCCAATAGCTGCAAGTCTTTCATTATTTACACCTAAATCTGTAACTCCAGTACTTGATGTACATCCAGACTCAGTTAAACCATCTGGATCATAATATGGATTTCCAGAAGCAGGAGTAACCCAACATTCATAATCTTCTGCATCTATTTTTCCATCACCATCATTATCAATTCCATCTGAACATTCCGGAAGTGTTTTCTCACTATCATCTTTTGATGAAGAACAACCAGAATCATCAGGATAATCTGTTTTTCCATCACCATCATTGTCAATTCCATCTGAACATTCTGGAGTTGTATTATTCTCACTATCATCTTTTGGATCCCAATTTCCTTTGCTATCTAAACATCCAGAATCTTTTGCATCAGTATCTCCGTCGCCATCATTATCGACACCATCTGAGCATTGAT
>CAZHFA010000101.1:0-5694 GCA_964531865.1 uncultured Bdellovibrionales bacterium | reverse complement strand
TTAAAAAAAGGGTTTTCTTTTACTAATGATGCTGATGAAATCTCTAATTTTTTGTCACGACTTGAAAGAATAAAATCATATTCTGAAGTGTTTTCTGATTTAATAAATTTCGCTATAGATAAAAATGGAATTGGATATGGCATCATTAAAGCTTCTGCATCATCATCTATATTTGCTTGTGATATTGATTATAGAGAGATTGCAAGAAGAGTCGATTTTATTTTAAGAATTCTTGTAAAAATGCATTCAGACGATATTGTTTTTGGTGATATTTCTAATGATTCTTTTTGTATTTCTGAAAATGGGAATGTCAGACCAATCGCATTATTGGGGGCATATCCAAGAAAATATAATTCTACATTAGAAAAAAATGATTATTCTTTACCAAATAATGATGAGGATATCTCTTGTTCAAGTGATGTGTATCGTTTTGCAATTTTAAGTTATAAATTATTTGCAAATGATAAAAATGCATTTCCTTTTGATAGTGATGGATGTTATATAAAGTTATCTGATAAGAACCAAAGAATCCCTAAATATATGGATCATGTTTTAATAAGATCTTTATCAGAAAAGCCTGAAGATAGGTTTGATAATGCAGGGGCTTTATTTAAGTTTATAAGAAATGAACAGAAAAAATCTTTAACTGGAGAGAAAGAAAAAAATGAATTAGTATCATCGTCTTCGGAGGAACTTAATAAAGTAAAAGTACTAAATGAAGTAGCCATAAGAAATCAAGGAGTAAAAAAACAAAATAGAAAAAGGAATATCTTAATTTTTATATGTGTATTTTTAATTTTACTCCTATTTATTATTAGTCATGAAAAAAAACCGTCTAATACTAGGAATTTTGTTTTTAATGAGAAGGATTTTAAAGAAAGAATTACTCTTCTTGAGCCAAAATTAAATAAAATTTACGATAGTGAAGATCCTTTAATGTACGCTAGTATAGTAAAAATGGCTTCGCAAGCGGTTACACAGGATGAAAGAAAATTAATTGAAAAGTTTATTGTAAATAGATTTATTGTTTTTAAGTATGAGAGAGTTGCAAAAGTATTATTTCAAATGTTTTCTGGAATTTTAAATAATCAACTTCCTAAGTTTTATGAAGATTTATTGATGTCATTAGATAACAATTATCCTATAGAAAAAAGAATTACATTATTTAAACAACTATTGAAAAAAAACAAAAGCTTAATAATTAATTTATCTTTAGCTTTAGCTCAAGACTTATATGATCTTGAAGGATATCGTGCAATATTTATTCAATTACTTGATAAAGAATTTCAAGAAAACATTGATAGAATGAGTTTTTATGCATTAGCTATTTCAGAGCCAGATTCTTGGAAAAATTATTCTGATAAAATGAAAGAAGAGTTTTTTAAATTAAGTGATGAAGAGCTGGTTTGGTTACTTCCAATTTATGTGAAAAGAAATGATGAACATTTAAGTGAATTATTAAAAGTAGTTAAGAAGAAAAATTTATTGGATAAGACACAATTATCTTTTTTAACAATTATAGATGAAATACAACCTCCAAAAAATATTAGGGAAATTCTATTAAAAAGTGGAGTGTCAAAGATTGATAGGGAAGATATTTCTATTGTTTCAAAATGGATGAATATTGGAAGAGAAAGAATTTTTTATGCGATGCTTTTAGTTTTAAAAGATGATAAGGCTTCTAAACAAGATATATTTAATAGTTTATTTTTAATTTCAATAGAAAAAACTTGGGTTAAAAATTTTATTCAATATGTAAAGGAAAATGAATGGGATTATAGGGGAGATCTTGCAACTTTAATTCCATATGTTGCAGATTCAAAAAATTTTACAAAACAGGAAATTATTGATGCTTTGAAAAAATCTATATCGAATCTTGATGGAGGAGCAAAAAAGAAATTTTTGATGATGTTATTAAAGAATTCTGATTTAAAAATTAAAAAAATAATTTTTAAAAATTTTAATGAATTATTGGGCGTAGGAGAGTTAGTAAATTTTCTTTCGTTTGATGATAAAGAAATAAAGAAATTATCGATAAAGGGATTAAAAGATATGAATGTTGATGATGTATTTATATTAAATCTTATTATCGAAAAATATGAAGCTGAAAAAGATCCAGAGATTAAAGATTGTTATAGAAAAACATTTTGGTTCATTAGAGGAAGAGAAGTTTTGTAGATTTTTAGGATATATTTGCATATCAAATTAAAATAGTAGTGCTTGTTAGAAAAAGTTTTTACCTCATCTACTTTTTTTAATTAAAAATCCCACTCATCTGATTCGTTAGCGTTTTCTGTATTTTCTGATGGCAAATTATCGTCTGTTATCTCTCCACGTAATTTTTTTAATTTTCCATTTCTGTACTGATAATAAGCAGATTGCATAAATAAATAATAATCAACAGAACTTTCTTTTGCAGATTTTATTGCTTCTTCCACATCCGCACGTTCTTGTATTCCGTATAGTGCTGTTCCACCGATATCAAGTTTATCCGTTATCCCCGATCGAACATCACAATATCCCGCTATCGCAAAAGGATGTATAAAAGCTTCTGCCCCTAGTGAAAGTCCATCTCTTACATTGCTTGCCCCCAAAAATGGTAAAACGATATAAGGGCCTGCAGGCACATCATAATCTTTTAATGCAAGCCCAATATCTGTGTCGACATCATTTATCCCCATATTGGAAGCTACATCAAAAAGTCCTAAAAGTCCTAATGTTGAATTTATTAAAAATCTAGATGTATGGACTCCCATATTACTAAAATCTAATGTTATAAAATCACTTGCAAAATCAATAGGATAAGCAAGATTGTTAAAAAAATTTTTAACCCCTGTCTGAGCAAAATCTGGCATTACATAATCATATCCTCTTGCAACAGGCCCTATAAAATACGTATCTGCCTTGTCATTAAACCAAAAAACTCCACGATTTACTGTTTCAAAAGGATCCCAAGCCTCTTCTTGTGTCGCTTTAGTTGTGTCATTTAAAATGTTTTTTGTGTCATCGACTGTTTGAGCTTGTAAATTTGGAATGAACAAAAAAAGGACTAGTGTGGAATAAAGTAATAAATTTTTCATGTGTGTATCATATTAAAATTTTGCAAAAATAAAAAGAGGGTTTTTTCCTTCTAACTTGATATAAAATCTTTTTTTATTATAATAAATTCTTTGTGAAAATTGTCCATTTAGTCATTTTAGTGAGAAATTTTAGTTGTGAATGCTACGCAAGATATAAACAATATTGACCATGATGATGTTAACCCTACGTCTTTAAAAAATGATAAAACAGAAATATTAACAATGGTTAAAAATAGGAAACGAAAAGTTACGGAAGTTTTACCTAATTTTTTTCAAGAGAGTGATAATAATGTCGTAAAATTATTAGTTTCTTTTTTTAATAAAATTATCATAAACAATATCGAAAAATTAAATGTTCTTTATTTAGAGAACTTTGGTTTTGTTATTCCAATGAAAAAAAATCATCTTAAATATTATGATGATGTAGATTGTTTTGAGATGAAAAAAGAAGATGTTTTACAAATTTCCTTTGAAAAATGTTCAGTTTTATCAAATTATTTTAAGGATAAATATAAGCCAATAGAGTTTTTAGATGCTTTAAAATTTTCATATTGTGAAAATGATTGGAAAAAAGAAGATATTTCTTTATCT
This sequence comes from uncultured Bdellovibrionales bacterium, assembly GCA_964531865.1. Classification (GTDB taxonomy): domain Bacteria; phylum Bdellovibrionota_C; class UBA2361; order UBA2361; family CAKMMH01; genus CAZHFA01. Next base: position 2,023 of record CAZHFA010000101.1, on the reverse strand, counting down.
AAAATGTTAGAGTATGCAAAAGCTTTTGTAAAATTTCTAAAAGAACAAGTTATAATTAATGGCTCATCAGTCTTAATGGATATTGGAATTTTTTATTCACTACATAATAGGCAAGGAAATGATTTCTTTGATTGGTATGCAGGGGCAGATATTATTTTTGTACAAAGATATTTTAAAACGTTTTTTACTGAAGAAATATGTAAATATAAAAAAACAATCTATAAAGATTCTTTGGATGTATTTAAAGCCACTTTTGGTTCTCCTATAGGCGTTATCAAAGTTAATTTAAAAAAAGAGTTACTAATTTTAGGGTTTGATATAAAGGATGTTCAAAGTATAAAAGATCCATGTTTCGATGTATTTGTTTTTAAAGATGATGAAAATATAGAAACAGGAAATACAACCTTATTTTATGTTACAAATTTTCTTAGAAAATATGGAATAGGAACCGAGTTTGTTTTGCAACTTGCAGTTAAAGAAAAATTTTTATCGTCATCAGTAGAAAAAAATCTTCCTAAATATCCTTTAAGAGCTTTTGCCGCTTCTTGGTTAACTCTTCAAAATCCCTCTTTAAGAGGAGAGAATACAGGGATTTCTGTTAAATATAATGTTCCAATTTTTGAAACATCTAAAAATTTTTTAGATGGGATTTTCATTACTGATTTTGAAATGCTTTCAAATATGCAAGAAGCTCAAGATGGAAAATTTTATTATAAAAATATATTGGGAGTCACTAAAGAAGAAATTGATTGTGCTAAAAAATTTTCTGTAAAATATGTTTGTGATTTATTAGAATCAAAAAATTTACATCAAATAACAAGACTAGAACGACGGTCAATACTTGATAAAACAGAACACTTAGCTATATAATTTAACGCTAAGATTGTAAAAAGTAAAAATAGAAAAGGTTCATGACAACAAAAGATAATGATATATTAAAAAATTTAGAAAATTCAGAATATAAATATGGATTTTTAACTGATGTCGAAAATGACACGGTTTTACCTGGAATTGATGAAGAAAAGATTAAACTTATTTCAAAAAAGAAAAACGAACCTGATTTTATGTTAAATTTTAGGTTAGATGCATTTAAAAAATGGCAGAAAATGAAGGAACCTAATTGGGGATTTTTGAAATATGAGAAGATAGATTATGACGCATTAAGTTATTATTCTGCCCCAAAAAGACGTAATGATTTAAAAAGTCTAGATGATGTTGATCCTGAAGTTTTAAAAACATATCAAAAATTAGGAATTCCACTTCAAGAACAAAAACAATTGGCAGGTGTTGCAGTTGACGCGGTGTTTGATAGTGTTTCTATTGCCACAACTTATAAGGCAGAACTTAGTAAGTTTGGAATAATTTTTTGCTCAATTAGTGAAGCCGTAAGAGATTATCCAGAACTTATAAAAAAATATTTAGCTTCTGTGGTGTCTTCTCAAGATAATTTTTTTTCTGCATTAAATTCTGCTGTTTTTTCTGATGGCACATTTGTTTATGTTCCAGAAGGAGTTAAATGCCCATTAGAACTTTCAACGTATTTTAGAATAAATGCTCAAAATACGGGACAGTTTGAGCGAACTTTAATCATTGCAGATAAGGGAAGTTATGTAAGTTATATGGAGGGTTGTACGGCACCAATGCGAGATGAATATCAACTTCATGCGGCAGTTGTGGAGCTTGTGGCTTTAGAGAACGCTCATATAAAATATTCTACAATTCAAAATTGGTATCCAGGGGATAAAAGTGGAAAAGGGGGAGTTTATAATTTTGTAACGAAGCGTGGTCTTTGTGAAGGAAAAAATTCTAAAATTTCTTGGACTCAAGTAGAAACGGGATCAGCTGTTACTTGGAAATATCCAAGTTGTATTTTAAAAGGGGATGGAAGCATTGGAGAGTTTCATTCAGTAGCTGTTACTAATAATTATCAACAAGCAGATACTGGAACAAAAATGATTCATGTTGGAAATAATACAAAAAGCACAATTATTTCAAAAGGTATTTCAGGGTTATATAGCAATAA
>CAZHFA010000100.1:0-5813 GCA_964531865.1 uncultured Bdellovibrionales bacterium | reverse complement strand
CATTTTCAAAGGGAGCTATTGCGGTTTTATGTGAAGATGAAAAATATTTATTAGGAAGAGTTGGGATTGTTGTAAAGGATTCTAGAGAAGCTTTGGCAAAAATTTCAAGTGTATTTTTTGGCAATCCTTCTTCAAAGCTTTACTTAGAAGGTGTGACTGGAACAAATGGAAAAACTACAACAAATTGGATTTTGCAGAATATTTATTCATTACTTTCTGAAAAAACTTTAAGGTTAGGGACTCTTGGAGCATATAGTCAAAATTTAATAAATCAAGAATTTTCAACTGGAATGCCGGACCCTTTAACTATTCAAGGAATATTAGAAAAGGCAGTTGATAATAATGTTACCTATGCCGTTCTTGAATACACCTCTCAAGGCGGAACTCAACATAGAGGGGATTGCCTTGAATATGATGCAGGAATTTTTACAAATCTTACACAAGATCATTTAGATTACCATAAAACGATGGAGGAATATTTTAAAGCGAAAGTAAATTTTTTTGATTTATTAGTAGCAAGCCCGAAGAAAAATAAAAGTGCTATCATCAATATAGATTGTCCATATGGAAAAAGGATTTTTGATTATTTAAAAGATAAAGGATTAAATCTTTTAAGTTATGGATTTACAAAAGAAGCAGATATTTATATCAAAGATTTTAAGCAAAATATAAAAGGAAGTGTCGTTACAATAGCTTTTGAAGGCATAGATTATGTGATTGAGTCTCAATTCATAGGAAAGTTTAATGCATATAATATTTCGGCAGCTTTTGGGGCTTTTGTCGCAAGAACAAAAAATCCGCAAAAGTTTGTTGAGTTGTTTTCAAGTATTCCAATGGTGCCTGGAAGACTAGAGCCTGTAATAAATAATCATTTTGGAATTTACGTGGATTATGCTCATACAGATGATGCGTTAAAAAATGTCCTTACAACGTTAAGAGAACTTGTAAATAAGGGAAATAATTTATGGTGTATTTTTGGTTGTGGAGGGGATAGAGATAGGACAAAAAGACCTAAAATGGCAAAGGTTGTTAGTGAACTAGCAGATAAAGTGGTTATGACAATGGATAATCCGCGAACGGAAGATCCTAATCAAATTTTATCTGATATGCTTGAAGGCTATGATAGTCCAGATATTATGGAAGCCGATAGAAAAATTGCTACATTTGAAGTTTTAAGTCAGGCAAAAGAAGGAGATGTAATTTTGCTTGCAGGAAAAGGTCATGAGAATTATCAAATTTTTGGTCATGAAAAAATTCATTATTCTGACAAAGAAACTGTTGAAGAGATATTATTAACTTTATAATTTTGGGATTTTAGACTAAGAGGGTTTAACTATGTTATATAATTGGCTTTATACATTTCATACACAGTATTCTTTTTTCAATGTATTTAAATACCAAAGTTTTAAAGCAATGTCTGCTTTTATTTTTTCTTTTTGTTTAGTTCTTTTTTTGCAACCACGTCTTATAAGTTGGTTAAAAAGTCAGGGAGTAAAAGGACAACCAATAAGACAAAATGGTCCAGAAAGTCATTTGTCAAAATCAGGAACTCCTACAATGGGCGGACTTTCAATTATTATTGCAATTATTTGTTCCATGTTTTTATTTACTGATATTACAAATTTAAATGTAATATTAGTTATATTTGTTTTAATATCATACGCTATTTTAGGGTTCATAGATGATTGGAGAAAAGTTACAAAGCAAAACACAAAAGGGATTTCTGGAAAAATGAAGATATTTTGGCAAACTTTAATTGCCGTTATTTTTGGTATTATTCTTGTTATAAATAATTTTCCTACGACATTAAATTTTCCATTTTTAAAAAATTTATCAATAGATCTTGGTTTCTTTTTTATTCCATTTGTCGCATTGGTGATTGTTGGAACATCAAATGCTGTAAATCTTACAGATGGCTTGGATGGACTAGCTATAGGGCCAATTATGACAGTAGCATTGTTATATGTTATTTTAACGTATGTTGCAGGCCATATTAAGCTTGCTGAATATTTATCTGTTTTTTATCTTCCATCGGTAGGAGAGTTAAGTATCTTGCTTATGGCACTTTTAGCAACAGGACTTGGCTTCTTATGGTATAATACTTTTCCCGCGACTGTTTTTATGGGAGATTTAGGTTCTTTATCTTTAGGGGCTTTCTTGGGGGCTGTTGCAGTTTTAGTGAAACAAGAACTTTTATTAGTAATTGCTGGAGGTGTTTTTGTTATGGAAGCATTGTCAGTAATTTTACAAGTATATTATTTTAAATTTACTGGTGGAAAAAGAATTTTTAGGATGGCTCCAATTCATCATCACTTTGAGTTAAAAGGAATTTCAGAACCAAAGGTAATAGTACGGTTTTGGATTGTTTCTATAGTGTTGGCTGTAATTTCATTGGCAACGCTAAAATTAAGATAAAGGATTTTTATGAATGCATATAACAATAAGTTAAGATCCGCTAAAATTCCTTTTCTATTGGATCCAGTGTTAGTATTACTTGTTATTGCGTTGACCTCTTTTGGACTTTTAATGATTTATTCTACGACTGCAGTTATTGCTGAAAAAAGTTTTGGAAATGAACATTATTATTTTTTTAAACAATTTGTTGCAGTCATAATTGGAATTTTTTTTATGATGATTCTTTCTAGGGTTAGCATAAAAAATATTTATAAAATTTCTTCATATATGTTTTTTGTATCTATATTTTTGCTAATTTTACCAATGATTCCTCATATCGGAAGTGGAGCGGGCGGGGCTAAAAGATGGGTTGAACTTGGGGTTTTTAGGTTTCAACCTGGGGAATTTGTAAAAATTTTTTTCATTGTGTATTTAGCCGGATTTTATGCTCGTCATGAATCTGATCTTCAAAAGTTTTCTGTAGGGCTTTTTAGGCCACTTATTTTAGTTGCTATAATAGGAGTATTATTTTTATTACAACCTGATTTTGGAAGTTTGGCTATTATTGTTGGTGCAACCTTTGTGATGGCTGTTAGTGTCGGTGTAGCAATTAGATATTTTTTTGTTGGATTATTTACTATTTTACCAATCATTACGTTACTTATATGTACGTCTCCATACAGAATGAAAAGAATAGAAGCTTTCTTATTTCCATTTAAAGACACATCTGGAAAAGCATATCAATTAGTTCAATCATTAATTGCTATTGGTGGAGGAAAGTTATTTGGAGTTGGGCTTGGAAATAGTAAACAAAAATTACATTTTCTTCCTGCGGCGCATACAGATTTTATTTTTTCTGTGATTGCTGAAGAATTAGGATTTTTAGGAGGTGTGTTTATTATTCTTGCTTTTTTCTTTTTGTTTTTAAAATGCCTTAATATTTCAGCAAAAGTTTTTAATAAAACTTTTCCATTTGCGTTATCTGTGGGATTGACAGCTCTCATAATTGTTCCAGCATTTTTAAATTTTGGAATAGTTATGGGAGTATTGCCTACAAAAGGGTTAGTACTACCTTTTATTGGTTTTGGAGGATCTAATATTGTTGCCACGTTTATGGTGATTGGATTATTGCTTGCAATAGTAAGAAGTACATATAAACAAGATTTTTAAATGTTATAATTTTTTTTCTTATTTGAAAATACAATGGATGATTTCTTATCTAAAAAAATACGTGCTGAAGATATCATTTTAGGCTCATTAGGATTTGATGAAGATGCTAAAATTGTATCAATAGAAAAAACTACCAATGGTTTTAAAGGAGTTGGCTCTTGGAGTAATGGAGAAGAGTTTTGTTTTTCTTCAGATAATTTATTATCAGAATTAGAAGAATGGGCATTAGATATTTTAAGTTAGTTTTCTTTTAAAATATTTATAATGTACAAAAATTGTTAAGAATATGAAGACAAGGCTAATGATAATTCCTAATTTTAATTTATATGTAAAATATAAAAATTCTATTTTGTTTTTTCCTGCAGGAACATCAAAATAAATTAAAGCATCTAAATATTTCTTTACTTTTACTTCTTTCCCATTTATTTTTATACGCCATCCTTTATCAAATGGAATTGTCGTAAAAACTGTGCCACCTTTTTTGTCGTTTATATATCCTTCTAAGTAGGAATGATGAACTTTTGTTAAGTTTATTCCTTTTGTTTTTAGCGTGTTTATTGCATCTTTAAATTGAGTCATATCTAATTCATAACAAAAAATGTCATTAGTAGATATTTTATCGGTGTATATTTGTACTACTACGTCATCCCCATTTGATATGCCTTTTAATGAAATGATATCATTATTGATGAATTGCTTTTGAGCTTCTTTTTTCCCATTTTTAAAAATTAAAATTTTAGCATTATTAGAATTTTTAATTTCTAAATATACAGGATTATCAGTCGCTGTGAAAAGAATTTGATGATGCGTTGATGATTTATTTGTTTTTATGTTTGTAATTTTTGTTAAAATATTTTTATTTGTTAATGCATGAAATAACTTTTTTTGATTTTTAAGGACTGATTGTCTTGTTAGTCTTAGAGTAGCCAACTCTTTATTTCCGATAAATCCTAGTGGTAACGCAAATGGATTTTCATATATAGATGAATTTTTTTTATATGTTTTATAAAAAGGGGATGGAGAAGAATTATTTAAAATATATTTTATTCCAAGAAAACTATCTGTTGGTAATGTTGATTGATTGTATTTAGTGATCACCCACCATCGAGGGGTCTTTCCAATAAGTTTTCTATGAAAATAAATTGTTGAATAGTCTACAGCAGAACTATAATATGTGACACCTTTTATTGACAGTCCCAATGGAAAATTATCGCTTATTGTTTTAGATAAAGTTTCTGTTCTATACCAAAATTTTGAGGAGGGAGGAAGATTAGATAATATATTTTTATTGTTAGCCATAAAATTTTTATATTTTTCATATAGAGGAGCTTGATCTTTTAAATGCTTCATCCAAGTATAAACATGTGTCGATATATCAAAAAATGAGATTATAAAAAATAATAATAAAAATGACAGTGATGTTGATAAATATTTTTTTCTTGTTATAAGAAAAATATTTAAACTAGTTAAGTTTATAATAATAAAACTTGAAATATCTGGAAGTGATGCTTCTTTCCACTGTGTGCTAAAAAATAAATTATTATATTTAAATAAAAATGGAGAAAATAATAAAAAATTTAAAATGATTATAAAAAGTAAAAAACTTTTTTTTGATATTTTGTATGGATTTTCTAAAAATGTTTTGCAATAAAATAGTAAAATAGCCGGAATTACAAAGCTGTATCTATAAGGATACCAAATAGGAGGAATATTAAAAGACCAAAATAAATTAGATGCTTTAAAAATCATGCTTGATGCAATAATTAAAGGCAATAATAGGAATATAATTTTTGTTCTTATTTTTGTTTTTTTGTTAAAAAATAATAGTAATGCAAAACAAACAGGAGGGATTCCTGTATATAAGAGAGGAAATCCATCATATTGTAAGGATGTGAATTTTCCTAATAAAAGTTGTGGAATAATTTGAAAAATTGGAAGTATGATAGAAAAGTCTGAAAACTCTGGAGATGAAGATAATTTCCCATTTAGTAATATAAAATAAATTGGGATTAATAAAAAAGAGCAGATTCCTGCAGATAAAATACTTGAACCTAAAAAAATCATAAAGGATTTTATTTTTATTTTATAAGCAAAATGTAGTGCTAAACAAAATAACAATAGAAAAATACAGACAGAAAAAGCGATATAATAATTAGATAATATAGTTAAACTTAAGCTAACAATATAAAGCATCGGGCTTTTTTCTTTATAAATGTTTATAACCCCAAGCATTACTATAGGAAGAAAAA
>CAZHFA010000099.1:0-5844 GCA_964531865.1 uncultured Bdellovibrionales bacterium | reverse complement strand
TATTTCTATAAATATCTATAAGATAACTAATTTTTTGAAATGTAATAAAAGAAATTCCTACCGGAAGAATAACTGTAGTCCATTTTATTTTTGAAAATTCTAAAAATGATAAGAACCCATTTAGTTCATGTATAAAAAAATTTGAATATTTATAAAATCCTAAAAGTCCAACATTAAGTATTAGAGAAATAATAAGCCAAAATTTTTTATCTTGTTTTAACTCTTTTTTATGAATTATTTTTGCAATAATAAAATCAACAAGACAGCTTGCTATAAATACAGGGAAAAATTCAAATGCTCCCCATATATAAAAAACCAAACTCCAAAAAAGTAATGATAAATTTTTAAATCGTTTAGATGCTATGATATAACAAGCTAAACAAAGAGGTAGAAAACAAAATAAAAATAAAAAAGAACTAAAAACCATATTTAAATATTTTGATAAAAAAAGAGTGCTATTTCTTAGAGCACTCTTTTAAAATTTTTTTTGTATGAAAGGAATTAATTTATTGAAACAGAATCTTCTTCTTGAAAATTAAACTCATAATCGCAACCATAATCTACATACTTTCCAGCTCTAGCTTGAATTCTTGCCATTGATGCTTGAGTCGTTGCTGTTACGTCAAACCGCATGTTGAAATTTTCATATCCAGCATAATGATCAAAGTCATCATCTTCATCAAGTGTATACCATAAAAAAGTGGTACCATCATTACAAGTTTCAACTTTGTCTGGCGAACGACGATCACTGTTACCTTCTATATATAACTCTGAGGAACCGGGCATATATTGAAGCTCAGGATCTATCTTTATGACTAATTCTGCATCCTCTGGATAACCCCATTCATATCTTGTTTCAAAATAAGTATCAACATGAATAAGAGTTCCGGCTTTAACACTTGTAGCGTTTATTCTTACTTCATTTACTTTACGTGAACCATCATCCCACCAATCGTCATCATCTCCACCGCAACCTATAACAAACGACAAGGCCAAAACCAAAGAAAGTAATATTTTAAATTTCATATCAAATCTCCATTTAAAGCTTGTTTTATTAAGAACAAAAACTGTGTAATTGTAGCAGTTTTTGTTTTGTAATGAAATAATCCTTTTTATTTAATATCAATTACAATTTAGTATAAAAAATATTCTATAAATTGATTAGTATGTTAAATTCCTTCCTGGGTTTCTATCAACTCCAAAAAGCCTTTTATCGTAAGTTTCTACCATCTGAATGCTTGCATGCCTTGAAAATTCTTGTACTTCTCTATGAGAAATTCCATCGGATAATAATTTTGTAATTGCTGTGGCACGTGCTGAATGTGGACTTACAAAGCCACTGACCCCCGCTTTTTTACAGTAATTTTTAAATAAACGATAAATTCCACTTGCTGTAAGAGGAGTCCTGCTTGATTTTTTTTGATTTGTACCTGCAAAGCCTAAAAACAATCTATCTCCAGATTCTGCCCCCTCATTTTTTCTAAAATTTAAATAATTAAAAAGAGTTGTAGAACACCAAAGAGGGAGTGCTTGTTTTGCATCTTTTCCGGATTTTGTTGCCCGTAAATTTAAATAAAAAGTTCCGCCATCACTTTCTTTAACATCATCCATAATTAAATTTGCAACTTCACTTCGTCTTAAACCACCCGCAAAAAGTAATGATAATATTGCACGATCTCTTATACCCTGAGGTGTCTTTTCACTAGGAGTTGTTAATATTTTTTTTACTAAATTAAAATCTACCATTTCTGTTGGGCGTTTTTGTCCTGATTTTGCCGATGGAATTGGAACTTTGTCAATATCAAATGGATTGGTTTTTATACTTAATCCCGCAGATACAAGCATTCTATAAATTCGCCTAAGTGCTGTAAATTTTTTGGCGATTGTGGCATTTGTTAATGTATCAGAGGTTCCATCTTTTTTGGAATTAAATCTTACTTTTGTACTAATATCTTTTATATTGTTAGATATTTTTACTCTTGCATGCTGGCCTTTTTTATTTTCTAAAAAACGTTTGTAAGAAATAGCGTGTAAATCTGTGGCTTTTAAAATGGCGTTTGATCCATCTTGAGTTCCAACTTTTGCACCTAAAAATTCGCACCATTCTTTTACGATTCCGATATATGTTCTTTGAGTGTTTGGTGTTTTTAATGATAGAAAAGCTGTAATTCTTATCCAAACCTCATTTTTTATATAATCTGTATTGTCATCATTTATTGTCATTGGTTTATCATTCATATTGGTCGCACACTTTTTTTAAAATTTAAAAATGCTCTAACATTATGATGTCATTATTAAAAAAAAGTTTCTTATCTAAAAATTTTGAATGACAAGTAAATGATTAAAAAGATTTTTAAATCATTGACAAGTGATTTTTATAAATTATACTAACAGTTTAGAACTGTCTTTAAGCCCTCGTAGCTCAGTAGGATAGAGCACAGGTTTCCTAAACCTGGTGTCACAAGTTCGATTCTTGTCGGGGGTATTTTGAAAATGTAACTGATTTAAGGATGAATAATTCTTATTATACGTTGTGCCTTATTTGGGAAATTTTTTATTTTTTTTATAAAAAAATAAAAAAAAAGAAAATGATTTTGAAATTTTTGCATCATAGCTAATAAAGATAAAGCAATGGTTTTTGATAGAGTAAATGCTTTTTATTTTTTAAGAGGGTTTTTATATGAACAAATCAGAGTTGATTGAAAGATTAGCGAGTAAGTCAGGAGTAAATAATTTTCAAGCTGAAGAAGTTGTAAATCTTATATATAAGAAAATGAAAGATACACTTGTTAATGATGGTAGAATAGAAATTAGGGGATTTGGTAGTTTTACAGTTAGAAAATATAATGAACGTATGGCAAGAAATCCTAAAACTGGTGCTAGTATACAAATCTCTTCGAAGAGATTGCCTTTTTTTAAAATTGGTAAAGAATTGAAAGAAAGAATAAATCAATCAAAAACAGTTGAAGCTTAAAAGTTTTTATTTTTTCTTGCTGTTTTTGTTTAATAAATAAAGAGGATTTAAAAATGTCTATTGATTGGTTGAAAGATTTAGAGCGTGATATTATGTATGGGAAGGATTTTTTTGCTACTCCAGGAGTTGGGAGAAATCAGTGGATTATTTCAAAAGACAAAGACTCTTTGTCGGCAATTGCTAGGAGAACAGCCGAGCATAAAAAAATTCCAGTTGATATAGTGCGTTTAATATTGCCCTCAGATGTTCTTTCTGGTGAAAAATTTTTAGTTCCAATAAAGATAGGTGAGCAGGGCTCTCGAGGAGAGGCTGCTATTGAATGGGTTGCCGTTGAAACCAGGGAAGCTTCTGAGCTTATGAGAGATTTAAGGTATGGACAGTCTCCGTATTTTGGAATGCAAGTCGAAGAGACAATTGAGCCGAAGGAATCTGTAGAGTTCTAAAGTATTTGTTAATAAATATCTTGTCTTTGTTGTATTTTATATCCATAATACACAAGGTTTTTCTTTATATTTTACGAGGGTTTTTTCATAAAATTTTTATAGAATATTTGTGTAATAAGCAAGTGGTGCTTGTATGGAACATGATAATATGAATTCATTAAGAAATGTATATAGCAGGATGGATCAAATATCTAATCAAGAAGATTGGTGGGTTGATGAACCTTGGAATGAGATCTTAGAGCTTAAGGCTAATAAGATAAGAAATGGTCAGTATGTTTATGACTTATCAATGATAAATCCTGATTTATCTCCTCATATTTTTTTAATGGATAAGTTGTTAGAAGCTACAATTAAAAATGAAAATCATAAATATGCAGTTTCAAGAGGAATATTCAAGTTAAGACAAGCTTTTACCACAAAGTATTTAAATGCATTTTCTGTAAAATTAGATCCAGAGTTTGAAGTTTGCGTTACTTTTGGTTCAAAGGATGCGGTAAGTTCGTTTTTAAATTCAAACTCTAAAAAAGGGCAGAAAGTTCTATTGCCTGATCCTGTATATCCAGCTCATTTATCTGCTGTAAGGCTAGCTGGCCTAATACCAGTAATGTTTAAGTTATCTAGTGAAAAAAATATGATAGATGAGATTTCTGACATCATAAGTAGAGAAAAAATAAATTTTATTTTTTTTAATTTTCCTAGTAATCCTACAGGAAAAGTTGTTTCAAAAGAATTTTATCAACAGCTTCAGTTTATAATCAAAAATAAAGATATTCTTGTTTATAATGATTTTACTTATGGGGAAATGCTATTTAAGGGGGCAACATGTCCAAGTATTTTATCAATTCCAGGAATGAAAGATAACGCTATAGAATCGTATAGTTTATCAAAGGCTTACAATGTTCCTGGTTGGAGAGTAGGTGCAATGCTTGGTTGTGAGAGAGTGATAAAGAGAATGGCTACATTAAAATCATATACAGATTATGGTTTATTTTTAGCAATTCAATCTGCTGCAGCTTCTGCATTATCTTGTCCGCAAGACTTAGTAAAAGATACTGTTAACACATACTCCGAAAGAGTTAATTTCTTTTGTAAAGGATTACAAAATCTTGGTTGGGAACTTGAAAAGCCTAATGCAGGTGCTTGTGTTTGGGCGAAGTTACCAAAGAAAGCCAGAGAAGGAAATTCTTATAAAAGTATGTGTTCATTGTTAAATAAAACTAATGTTTGTGGAACGCCAGGAGAATTGTATAGTATATCTGCAAGGGATAATGTAAGATTTGCCTTAGTAAGACCACTTAATATTTTAGAAAATACAATAGATGCATTGTCAAAATTATAAAAGTATTTTTATAATTTTTTATCTTCTATTCTTCCGTCTTTTTGTGTCTAGTATTTTTATTTTGTAAAATTCTTAAATGGAATTTGTAAAAGTGAAAAGTTACGGTTTAAAAATTTTTTTTATATTTTATTTGTGTTTTTTATTAAGTAATGCTTATGCGGATTCTTGTGATACTGCCAGAGAGTTGATGATTCGTGCTCAAGTTTTATCTAGTGAAGAACAAAAAAATAATTATTTATCAGCAATAAAATTATGTCCTACATTGAAAGAGGCTACATATAATCTAGGTGTTTATTATTTAAATAATAATGACATTGATAATGCAATAAAATATTTTGAACAAACTTTAAAAATAAAAAAAACTAGTTTAGTTCTTATTGCTATTGGAAAGGCTTATGCAGAAAAAAATGATTGTCAAAAAGCAGAAGAGTATTATAGAGAAGCAATATTAAAAAATTCAAATAGTATTAAAGCAAGACAAGGAATTGCAATTTGTAGGTGGAAAGCAGGGGAAATAAACTCTGCAATAGATGTTTTAAAAGAAGCGTTAAAAATAAGTGAAACGGATTTTTTAACATTATTTAATTTAGGACAACTTTTAGAAAGTAAAAAAGATTTATTATCAGCCAAGGATTTTTATAAGAGATCAATTGAACAAAATGATGTTTTTTATAAACCATACACAAGACTTGGTTACCTTTTATATAAGGAACATTTATTTAATGATGCAAAAAATTATATTCAATCTTCTCTTTCCTTAGAGCCAAATCAAGCTGATGCTAATTATATCTTAGCAAAAATATTTGAAAGAGAAGGGCAGTTTGAAAAATCAGCAATAAATTTAAGGCGAGCTATAGAGATATCTCCGCAAAATAAAGATTTCATTTTATCTTCAGCTTTGGTTTTTATAAAATTAAAACAAGAGCAACAAGCAGAAGATTTATTGCTGGAGAAAAAAATTTTATTTAATAACGATTATAGATTTTATTCTGTTTTGGGGTTGGCTCAAATGGAACTTGGAAAATATGCATTATCGGAAGAGAATTTTAAAAAAGCTTTAAAAATAAATCCAGTTTCTGCAAGTGTTC